>JAITVU010000006.1 GCA_031285645.1 Oscillospiraceae bacterium
CAAATATGAGGACGGCGAGAAACGCTACATCATCGCGCCGGGCGGCCTTTCGGTCGGCGACACCGTCCTGTCCGGCCCCGATGCGGATATTAAACCCGGCAACGCGCTGCCGATGGCCAATATCCCGGTTGGCACCTTTATCCACAATATCGAGATGTATCCCGGCAAAGGGGCGCAAATCGCGCGTTCCGCCGGCGTCGCCGCCCAGCTGATGGCCAAGGAGGGCGCGTACGCGCTCATCCGCCTGCCCTCGAGCGAGCTGCGCAACATCCCCGTGAACTGTATGGCGACAATCGGCCAGATCGGCAATGCCGACTATGAAAACATGAAAATCGGCAAAGCGGGCCGCAAACGCCACATGGGTTGGCGCCCGACTGTACGCGGCAGTGTTATGAACCCCGTCGACCACCCGCACGGCGGCGGTGAAGGCAGGAGCCCCATCGGCCGTCCCGGCCCCGTTACCCCTTGGGGCAAACCGGCTCTTGGCTATAAAACCCGTAAAAAGCATAACAGTTCGGATAAGTTCATTGTAAAACGCAGAGGCGAAAAGTAAGGGCTGAAAGGAGGCTAATTATTAATGGGAAGAAGCATTAAAAAAGGGCCATACGTACAGCCCGTGCTGATCAAACGCGTTCAGGAAATGAATAACAACGGGGAGAAAAAGGTCCTTCGCACATGGAGCAGGGCTTCGACAATATTCCCTGATTTTGTGGGACACACCTTTGCCGTACACGACGGCAGGAAGCATGTGCCGGTGTATATCACCGAGGACATGGTCGGACACAAGCTCGGTGAGTTTGCGCCCACCAGGACCTACAGAGGCCATGCAGGCGCCAAGAAAACCAGATAATGAGCACTCATTATTAATGATTTAATGCGTTGTTATAGCAACGCAGCCAGCGCCAATACAGCCAGTGCTGTAGCATGGCCGAAAGGAGGAAGACAAATGGAAGCGAGAGCTTACCTGAGATATGTCCGCATTTCACCGCGCAAAGTACAGATTGTCCTCGACCTGATCCGCGGCAAACAGGTGAATGTGGCGAACGCCATATTGAAGCACACCCCCAAGGCCGCGTGCGAGCCGCTTGTCAAACTGCTTAAGTCGGCCGCGGCCAATGCCGAAAATAACCACAATATGGACCCCGCCAACCTTTATGTGGCGGAGTGCTTTGTCAGCCCGGGTCCGACACTCAAGAGGATTCGCCCTGTTTCAAAGGGCAGGGCCTACAGAATCATGAAGAGGACCTCACATGTGACCATGGTGCTCAAAGAGCGCGAAGAATAGCAGAGGGAGGAAGACAATGGGACAAAAGGTTAATCCGCACGGCCTTCGTGTCGGCGTGATAAAGAATTGGGATTCCCGCTGGTTCGCGCGCGACGAAGTTTTCGGCGATACCCTTGTGGAGGATTACAAGATCCGCAAGTTTCTGAAAAAGAAGTTGTTCGACGCCGGAATCCCGAAAATTGAGATCGAGCGCGACGCCACGAAAGTGCGCATACACATTCACTGCGCGCGCCCCGGCGTTGTCATCGGCAAAGGCGGCGTGGAAATTGAAAAGACCCGCAAAGCCTGTGAGAAAATCGTCAACGAGAACCGCACAGAGAAGCTGGCTGTCTACGTCAATGTCGTGGAAGTCAAGCAGATCGATAAAAACGCCCAGCTCGTCGCTGAGAACATCGCGTCGCAGCTTGTGAACCGCGTGTCGTTCCGCCGCGCCATGAAACAGGCCATCGGACGCGCCATGCGCTTCGGATCAAAAGGTATCAAGGTTCAGGTGTCCGGCCGCCTGGGCGGCGCGGAAATCGCCCGCACCGAGCATTATCACGAGGGCACGATTCCGCTGCAGACACTCAGGGCGGACATCGATTACGGCTTTGCCGAGGCCGACACAACTTACGGCAAAATCGGCGTTAAAGTATGGATTTACGCCGGTGAAGTGCTCCAGGAAGCCCCCCGCCATGCCCCCCGCACGAGGGAAGGCGCGAGAGAGGGTGCCAGGGAAGGAGGCGCACGATAATGCTTCTGCCTAAAAGAGTCAAATACCGCCGCCAGCAGCGCGGCCGCATGAAGGGCAAAGCCATGCGCGGCAATAAGATCACCTACGGTGATTACGGCCTTCAGGCCATGGAACCCTCATGGATCACATCCAATCAGATTGAAGCCGCCCGTATCGCGATGACGCGCTACATCAAGCGCGGCGGTCAGGTTTGGATCAAAATTTTCCCCGACAAGCCGGTGACGCAGAAACCCGCCGAGACACGCATGGGCTCCGGTAAGGGAAGCCCCGAGTACTGGGTTGCGGTCGTCAAGCCCGGCCGGGTGATGTTTGAAATCGGCGGCGTGACCGAGGACCTCGCGCGCGAGGCCATGCGTCTCGCCATGCACAAGCTGCCGATCAGATGTAAATTTATTAAAAAAGCGGATCAGGAGGGTGAAGAGTGATGAAAGCTTCCGAAATAAGAGAACTCTCCGAGCAGGAACTCGACGCGAAGCTCAAAGACCTCAAAGAAGAGCTTTTCAATCTCCGGTTTCAGCACGCGATCAACCAGCTTGAAAATCCCATGCGCTTGCATGTGGTCAAAAAGGATATCGCCAGAGTAAAAACGGTGATGAAGCAGCGCGAAATGACCGCTGTGAAGCAGTGATGGGAAGGAGGAGCTGACGGATGAGCAATGATACAAGAAACCTCAGAAAGACCAGGATTGGCCAGGTTGTCAGTGACAAAATGGATAAGACTGTTGTCGTTGCCATCGTGAACAGGGTACGCCATCCCCTTTACAAAAAAATCATCAAGCGCACCATCAAGTTCAAAGCGCATGACGAAAAGAACGAATGCGGCGTAGGCGACACAGTCGAGATTATGGAGACAAGGCCGATTTCCAAAGATAAGAAATGGCGCGTGGCCAAAATTCTTGAAAAAGCAAAATAACGGGATCCGTTTTCCTGATATTGCGCTAATTTAAGCGCCCGTTTTACGGGTAGTTGCTCTGAAGGGCGGTTTGTGACCGCTGAATGCGGCCCAATAAGCTGCTGTGAGTACAGGTAAATTAGTAAACGGCTTTTTCTTACCTTTTCTTTGGGAAAAGAAAAGGTAAGGCCAAAAGAAATCATGTCATTGGCAATGACTGCTCAAATTTTTAACAGGACTGGTTGAGGGTCAAATGATTTTCTTTTGTTTCTTTTCTTTTTTCCAAAAGAAAAGAAAAGCCAGATGTGAAAGGAGGATGCATTGTGATACAGATGCAGACCTATTTGAAAGTCGCGGACAACACGGGCGCAAAAGAGCTGATGTGTATTCGCGTACTTGGCGGTTCCCGCAGGAAATACGCCAATATCGGCGACGTTATCGTGGCTTCGGTGAAAAAGGCCGCGCCCGGCAGCAACGTCAAAAAAGGCGAGGTTGTCAGGGCTGTTATCGTCCGCTCGGCCAAGGGCCTTCGTAGGGACGACGGCACCTATATCCGTTTCGACGACAACGCGGCGGTTCTTATAAGAGAAGACAAAAACCCCAGGGGCACGCGTATTTTTGGGCCAGTGGCCAGGGAATTGCGCGAAAAAGAGTATGTGAAGATACTCAGCCTTGCTCCCGAAGTATTGTAGAAGGAGGAATCATCAGTGAATAAAGTTCATGTCAAAACAGGCGACACTGTCGTGATCCTCTCCGGAAGGGACAAGGGGAAACAGGGCAAGGTTCTGGCTGTTAGCCCGAAAGAGGGCAAGGTCATCATCGAGGGATGCAACATGGTGACAAAACATGTCAAACCCCGCAAAGCGGGGCAGGCGGGCGGCATTGTCAAAGCCGAGGGCGCGATTTACGCGTCTAAGGTGCAGATTGTCGATCCGAAGACCGGAAAAGGGACACGCGTGGGATATAAAATTCTCGCGGACGGTTCCAAGATACGCATAGCCAAAAAAAGCGGCGAAGAAATATAAAGGAGGGTGAAGCACAGTGGCAAGACTTAAAGATATGTATAATAGCGAAGTGGCCCCGGCACTGATGAAGAAATTCGGTTATAAAAGTGTCATGCAGATCCCGAAATTTGATAAAATCGTCGTGAATGTCGGCTGCGGTGAAGCGCGGGACAATCAGAAAATGATTGAAGCCATCATGGCGGACCTCGCAAAGATCACCGGCCAGCAGGCCATTCCCTGCAAAGCCAAGAAGTCCGTTGCGAACTTCAAGCTGCGCGAGGGGATGACCATCGGCGCGAAGGTCACGCTCAGGGGCGAGCGCATGTATGAATTCCTTGACAGGCTGTTTAATATCGCTCTACCGCGTGTCCGCGACTTCCGCGGCATATCCGCCAACGGCTTTGACGGCCGCGGCAACTATTCATTCGGGCTGCGCGATCAGCTTATTTTCCCTGAGATTGACTATGACAAAATAGATAAAGTCCGTGGTATGGACATCAGCCTTGTAACGACCGCAAAAACAGACGAGGAGTCCCGCGAGCTCTTAACGCTCATGGGCGCTCCGTTCGCACAGTAAGGAGATGAATTTGTGGCAAAAAAATCCATGATCGCCAAACAACGCAGAACGCCGAAATTCTCCACACGCGCGTATAACCGCTGTAAAATTTGCGGCCGGCCACACGCTTACCTGCGCAAATTCGGCGTTTGCCGCATCTGTTTCAGGGAGCTTGCCCACAAGGGCCAGATTCCGGGCGTCAGAAAAGCCAGCTGGTAATGCATATGGGTCTTAAGAGGCCTACAGCTAAAGGAGGTATACGGCATGCAAATCACCGACAGTATCGCTGACATGCTTACCCGCATACGGAATGCGTGCTCCGCGAAACATGATACGGTCGATATCCCCGCGTCCAAAATGAAAAGGGCAATCGCTAAAATCCTTTTGGACGAAGGGTATATCAAGGGCTTCAACGTCATTGAAGACGGGAAGCAGGGCGTTATACGCGTAGCGCTCAAATACGGAGAAAACAAAAGCCAGGTTATAACCGGGCTGCGCCGGGTTTCCAAGCCCGGACTACGCATATATACAAGCTGCGAGGACTGCCCCAAAGTGATGAAAGGCCTTGGAATCGCGATTCTTTCCACGTCCAGAGGCGTCATGACGGATAAGGCGGCGCGGTCCGCGAATGTGGGCGGCGAGTTGCTCGCCTATGTCTGGTAAGGGGGAGCGGTTATGAGCAGAATTGGTAAAAAACCTATCGCAATACCCGCCGGCGTGGATGTCAAGATCGATGGCAACACAGTGACGGTTAAAGGCAAAAACGGTTCGCTTACGGGCACTTATGACAATGTGATCACCATCGCGCGCGAAGGGGACGACATTATTGTCACAAGGCCCTCCGACCAGAAGGAACACCGCAGCCTGCACGGCCTGACAAGGACTTTGATCGGCAATATGGTCACCGGCGTTTCCGAAGGGTTTTCCAAGGAACTTGAGATTCAGGGCGTTGGATACCGCGCCGCCAAACAGGGCAAAGACCTTGTGATGAATCTGGGTTATTCGCACCAGGTGATTATGTCTGAGACGGCGGATGTCAAAATTGACGTGCCCGCGCCCAACAGGATCATTGTCAGCGGGGCGGACAAACAGAAAGTCGGCCAGTTCGCGGCGGAAGTGCGTGGCAAGCGCCCGCCTGAGCCCTATAAAGGCAAAGGGATCCGCTATCTCGGCGAATATGTCATCCGCAAGGAAGGCAAGGCCGGTAAGGGCAAGAAGTAAAGGTAAGGAGTGAAGCAGTATGGTTAAAAAGCCTAACAGCAACAAGGCCAGGATCAAAAGGCATTACAGGGTCCGCAACAAGATCAGCGGAACGGCCCAGAGACCCCGCCTGAATGTATTCCGCTCCGCCAATCACATTTATGCCCAACTGATAGACGATGTGGCGGGCGCCACCCTGGCCAGCGCGTCCAGCATGGATAAGAATTTTGAGGGCGGCGGCGGCAACAAGGAAGCCGCGCGCAAGGTGGGTAAACTGCTCGCCGCGAACGCCGCAGCAAAAGGGATCACCGAGGTTGTCTTTGACCGCGGCGGTTATTTATACCATGGCAGGGTCAAAGAACTGGCTGAGGGCGCCCGTGAAGGCGGACTCAAATTCTAAAAAAGGAGGGATACTTTTGGCAAGAATAGATGCATCCACGCTCGACCTGAAAGAGAGAGTCGTGTCCATTAACCGCGTATCAAAAACGGTTAAGGGCGGCCGTATCTTCAAGTTCGCGGCGCTCGTCGTCGTGGGCGATGGCAACGGTATCGTGGGCTTTGGACTTGGCAAAGCCTCCGAGGTTCCCGACGCGATCCGCAAGGGAATAGAAGATGCCAAAAA
>JAITVU010000056.1 GCA_031285645.1 Oscillospiraceae bacterium
TGCCGCCCGCCCCCGCGTGGAAGGTGAGAATGGCGTTGTTGGCGTCATATTCCCCGGTCAACAGCGTGGCCAGTTTTTGCGCCGCAAGGCGCGTTTCTATGTTGGAAACGCCGCTTGTCACTTCCTCAAGGACAGATGCGTCGCCCATCTCCTCCGCGATATCGATGAGGTCGGCTATTTCGGTAAAAAAGGCCGCGAGCTCCTCATAGCCGCTGATTTTGTCTTTAATCCGCTTCGACTCCTGAAGAACAGCCTGGTTGTTCTCCGTGTCGTTCCAGAAGTCCGGATCCGCTATTTTTTCATCAAGCTCGGCCAGCTTTTTTTTCAGGGCGTCAATGCCCAGAGCGCTGCGAAGCCCGTCGAGCTCGGGTTTCAGCTCGTTCAGCTTTAGGCGCTGTTCATCAAATTGAAGCATGGTTATTCCCCTTTATATTAAACAATACGTTGGTCTCAATCCGGTTTATGTGAGCGAAAAACAGCCCATAACCTTTGTAGGGTAAGGGATATGAACGTTACAGTTAATCGGGCGCGATTTGATCGCGCGGGCAGGCGCTGCCCGCCGCCTGCAAGCTGATCGGTTTCAGAGTTATTCACTATATTATAGAAAAACAGACGGCAAATGTAAAGATACCTGCCGTATTTTAGATGCGGATGTTTTGAGAAGAGGCTTTTTTCTGATGAACAAAAGGGGGATAATACCGCGCAGTCTCGCAGCGGGGTGGTTCATTTTGACGCTTAATGTGCTTGCTGTGGCTTGTCATTTAGAGGCTCCGTAATCAGCGTCACGATTCAAGACACGGATTCACTATACTTTAGAAATAAAAAATTTACAAATTAAACATAATTAGGATGATTGTTCAAAATAAATATACCGTATAATTTAATATATTTATAGTGGGTTGGCGCTATTTTGTGACTGTTTGCCGTATGGCGGATTTCTTCTTTATGAATGGAGTTTGATATGACCAATTATTTAGGCGTAAAATGCCCGGTGTGCGACAAAAAGTTTGAACAGGACGATGATATTGTCGTCTGTCCTGTTTGCGGGGCTCCGCACCACCGCGCGTGTTATGCCAAAACAAATGAATGCGCCTTTATAAAGGATCATATGAGCGGGAATGTCTGGCGCGCGCCGCATGAGCCGGAACCCGAAAACAGAGCGGACGGACCGACAAAAAAATGTCCGAACTGTGACGCCGATATTCCGGCCGACGCTCTTTTTTGCCATATATGCGGGCAAAACCTGCACGCCGCGCAGGCCCGGCAACGCGCGCGGGAGGAGTCAAACGCCGGGTGGGGCATACCGGGTATGGATTTTATTGGAGATCCGTTGTATACTGTATATGGCGGTGTTGATCCTGACGAGGAAATTGACGGGGAATCCGTGCGTGACGTGGCGGCCTATGTCGGCAACTCCTCTTCATACTATGTCCCGCGCTTTAAGGAGATGAGCGAGCGCGGCCGGACGATATCCCCTAATTTTGCCGCCCTGTTTTTTAATTTTTTCTTTTATTTCTACAGAAAAATGTATCTTGTCGGCGTGATTATGCTTGCTCTGTACATTGTCAGTTCAATCCCCAATCTTCTCTATACAAAGGAGATGATGCCCCTTGTACTCAACCAGATGGAGCAAATGGGTTTTGGCCCGATGTTTGAGCAGATTGGGCTTGCCGTGCCGTCCATGGATATGATCGATCTTGATGTGGCCAATCATTATCTCAATCTCAATTATATTACACGATTTATTAATTTCGCCATAGGCGCCGTTCTGTCCATGTGCTGCAACCGGATTTATTATGAGAAGAGCGTGAAAGCCGTGAGGAGAATCCGGCAGAGTGCGCAGCAGGGCGCGGCGGATCAAAAGCCGGCGCAGGACAGCTATCGGGGTATACTGATGCGTGTGGGCGGGACAAGCAAAATAGCGGTGCTCGTTGTGGGGCTCGGCATTGCTGTCGCGTATTTTTCTTACCAGACCGCATTGCTCTACTTATTTATAGGAGGATAGAAATATGAAGGTGAAAAAAGCGGTTATTCCCGCAGCGGGACTCGGCACAAGGGTTCTGCCGGCTTCAAAAGCCATGCCGAAGGAGATGCTGCCCATTGTTGATAAACCGGCGATCCAGTTTATCGTTGAGGAGGCGGTCCGTTCCGGCATAGAGGATATCATGATTATAACAAGCCGCGGCAAGACGACGGTGGAGGATCATTTCGACCGCAATCCGGAACTGGAGGAGCGCCTGCTTTCGGCAGGCAAGGAAAAAGAATACGCTAAAATGCTTGAAATCGCCAATTTGGCTAATATTCAATATGTCAGGCAAAAAGAAGTGAAGGGCCTTGGGCACGCTGTATACTGCGCCAAAAGCTTTATCGGAGACGAGCCCTTCGCGGTGCTTTACGGCGATGACGTCATCATCGGCGAGAACCCGGCCTGCGGCCAGCTTTGCGCGGCGTACGAGCAATACGGGCTCGGCGTGGCCGGAATTAAACGCGTGCCTATGGAGACGATTTCAAAGTACAGCTCCCTCAAGGTGGAGGGTGTGGCCGCCAATCACTTTAAAATTACCGACATGATTGAAAAGCCCGCGCCCGGGCACGAATTTTCAAATTACTCCATTTTAGGGCGCTGCGTCCTGCCGCCGAAAATCTTCTCGATTATCGAGAATACGCCAAAGGGCAGCGGCGGCGAAATCCAGCTCACGGACGCCATGCGCGTTTTAGCGATGACGGACGGCATGATGGGCGTGGATTACGAAGGCACGCGTTACGACATGGGCAACAAGCTCGGATACATGCAGGCCAATGTGGAGCAGGCGCTGCGCCATCCTGAAATTGGCGTCGCGTTCGCCGCTTATCTTGAGGATTTAATGAACAGCCTCCATTCCAGCCGGTAGGTGGCAGTGGGGCTGTACACGATAAATAAAGCTTGACTTACAGGTCGCAGACTGGTATAATTTTACCGTTGCGACCTGTTTTATATTAAAATTGAATATGTCGCTCCTTGCCCCTTTCATAAGAATTGGGGCCATAT
>JAITVU010000071.1 GCA_031285645.1 Oscillospiraceae bacterium
CACCACTGTGCGCGGCCGCGCGCTCAAGGACACGCGGCGGCAAATTCAAATGGTGTTTCAGGATCCTTTTGCTTCCCTCAATCCGCGCATGAGCATTGGCCGCAGCATCCGCGACGTGCTGGATATACATCACGTCGGGCCGCGGGCTCAGCGCCGCGCGGCCGTGGAGAAAATGCTTGACGCCGTGGGATTGGGCGCCGCCAGCTACGACCGTTATCCCCACGAGTTTTCGGGCGGCCAGCGGCAACGGGCCGGCATTGCCCGCGCGCTTGTAATCAGCCCCAAAATCGTTGTGTGCGACGAGCCTGTTTCGGCGCTTGACGTCTCCGTCCAATCCCAGATTCTCAACATCCTCACCGCGCTCAAAAAAGATCTCGGCCTGTCGTATCTTTTTATCGCCCACGGACTCAATGTTGTGCGTCATCTCTCGGACAAGGTGGCGGTGATGTATCTGGGCCGTTTTGTGGAAACAGCCCCGTGCGACGCGCTTTTCTCCGAGCCCAGGCATCCCTACACACAGGCGCTCATCTCCTCAATCCCCCTGCCCGATCCAAACAGGGCGCTCGGCGACAGGCGCATCATCCTTGACGGCGATATCCCGAGTCCCCTGAATCCGCCGTCAGGCTGCGCCTTCCATACCCGGTGCCGTTACACAAAGGATATTTGTAAAAAGGAGCCGCCGCCCCTTACCGGAGACGGCGGGCATTTGACGGCCTGTCATTTTCCGTTCATATAGCGATCCCTCATTCGAGTATACCGGCGGGGAACAATCCTGTTATTCGGCCGCCGCTACACAGAGGGAAACAGCGCCTTCCTGAAAAGTCCCGTCCGTGACGGCCTTTCTAAAGTGTGGCCGCTGGTTTGTTTGCGTACATAATTATCAAAATGATCAATATGAGCAATTGGCAGGTGAATTAATGGAACAGTCATATTTGCGCCGTCTTGTCGGCCTCTGCCGTGAAAGCGCTGAACTCACAACGGACGTGGAGCGGTCGGCGCGCCTGTGCCTGCTCGACACTCTGGGCTGTATTCTATACTCAACCACGCTGGCGGACGGCGCGATGATCATGCGCGGGGCCTCAATGTTCGGAACCGGCGATTATCCCCTGCCCGCAAGCAAAAACCGCTACACACCGGATACCCTGGCCCTTGTGATGGGCAGTCTATGCCATCTGCGCGAAATGGACGACGTCCACTATTCGATTGTTCATCCCGGATCCGGTATCATCCCCGCCGCTTATGCGGCTGCCATCATGAAAAACGCCGGACTCGGCGCGCTTCTGTCCGCAATAACGGCCGGTTACGAGGCGGCGGTCCGCATATCCCGGGCGTCCAATTTTTTGGAGCACCGCCGCCGTGGCTTCCATGCCACGGCGACGATCTGTCCCTTTGGCGCCGCTATGGCTGCCGCTTTTATTCTCGATCTGGACGAGGCCAGGACTGTTCAGGCGTTGGGCATCGCCGGTACGCGCACGGGCGGCACATGGGCCTTTGCCCGGGACAACGCAATGACAAAGCGTCTGCATCCGGGCCTCGCGGCCCGCGACGGCTTGCAGGCCGCCTGTTTCGCGCTCGCCGGCGTCAGCGGTCCCGAATTCATATTGGACGCGCGGGAAGGCGGCTTCTTCCGCGTATTCACGGGCGATTGCGATATGGAGGCGCTTTTGGCTCCCGCAAAACCCGCCATTTCAGAGACGGAATACAAGTATTACGCCTCCTGTAAATCCGCGCATTCCCCCATTGAGGCCGCCATTCAAATATATAAGGATAACATGGGCAAAAAGCCCGCGAAAATAGAGGTGAAGATCAATTCCTCCGCCATGAGCATGGCCGGACGGCTGCACGAAAAAGGCTCCGTCGTTTCCGCTCAGCTCTCCATTCCCTATGCCGTCGCATTGGGGCTGAGCGGCCATACGGGCGGCGCGCTTGATTATACCGACGACATGGTGTCGGACGACGCGCTTTTCGGCCTCGCAGCCCTTGTCGAGATGGCGATCAGTCCTGAGATGGATCAGATACGCGCCGAAAAACACCGCTCGGCGGCGCGGCTCAAAGTTTATTGGGAAGATGGCGGCTCTTCCGGCGCCTTTGTCCAGACGCCCAGGGGCGCGATGGATAACCCGCTCAGCGAAGAGGAAATTATCCATAAATTCCTGACCCTCTCATCAAGCGCTGTCGGGCACAGCGTGGCCAGGGAGCTTGTATCAACCATTATGGAGGGTCCGCATTATATCCGTATACGCGAACTGGTCGACATGATCGGCTTTGATTGACAGCGGAATGCGGAGTCTTCCCGCGCCATTGCCATGAAAACACTTGTGTTTTCATGGGGCGGGCACAGCCCGCCGACGCGCCGCGCGCGTCAATGGCGCGGCAGCACGGCTAATCAAGGGCGCACCCCATCAAAGAAGACGAAAGGACGGCTAAAATGGAACAGGCAGCGCAATCCAAGGGCTTTTTTGAACGCACGCAAGGCAAAATGAACCCCCTTGTACTCGAGCATTACTATAAAAAAAGGATGGGCGATATCGCCGGCTCATCAATGTATCTTTTAAACGTCATGCGCGCCCATGTGTGCATGCTCGCCAAACAGGACATCATTCCCCGCGACATGGCAAAGGCCCTTTCGGGCGCGCTCAGTGGCTGGACCGCTTCCGGCGGCATCACCCACGATATGCTCGATCCCGCGTTTGAGGACCTCTACCTCAATATGGAGCATATGCTTAAAGAAAAGCTCGGCGCCGAGACGGCCGGATATCTGCCTGTGGCGCGTAGCCGCAACGATGTCGAGGCCGCCATGTGGCGCATGGAGATAAGGGAAAAACTCGTCGTACTTGCGCGGTCCGTCATCCGCCATGCGTCTATCTTAATCAAGCGCGCCGGGGATAACATTGACAGCGCCATGCCGGGTTACACGTATCACCAGCAGGCCCAGCCCCTGACGCTCGGCTTCCAGCTGGCCGCCTTATCCGCGGCGCAAATTCGCGATGCCGAGCGCATTGTACAGAGCGTTAAGCGCCTCAACCTTAATCCTTTGGGTTCGGCCGCCCTGGCGGGCACGGGCTATCCCATTGATCGCGAATACACGGCGCGGCTCCTCGGTTTCGACGGCGTCACGGACAACTGCGAGGATGCCGTCGCCGCCTGCGACTACATGCTTGAGTCGGCGTCGGCCGCCTTGCTCACGCTCACAACTCTCTCCCGATTTGCGGAAGAAGTGATCAAATGGTGCCAGAACGAGGCGGGTTTTGCCGCCCTGCCCGACGACATCATCGACTCATCCTCCATCATGCCGCAGAAACGCAATCCCGTCGTCCCCGCGACGGTACGGGCGCAGGCGCGGCTTGCCGCTGGCGATTTTGCCGGAATGGCCGCCGCCTGCACAGTCGCCTATGAAGCCAGCCGGGACGTCACCATTGTCTATGAAAAAACAATCGCGTTTATCGAGAACGCCTACGATATGTGCATGGTGTCGAGCGCGTACGCCGAGGGTATCACATTCAATTTGGATAAGCTGCGCGGCGCGCTTGACCTCGGCTTTTCCACCACAACCGAAATCGCGGATACGCTTGTCCGGGACGGGAATATGCCCTTCAGGATCGCACATGCCCTTGTCGGCGGTCTGGTCGGCTCTCTCTATGATGCCGGAAAAGGCCCCGAGAACCTGACCTATGAAGCCCTGCGTGCGTTTGCCCGTGAAGAAACCGGCAAAGACCTGCCCATTACAAAAGCACAGTTTGACGCGGCCAACAATGTGGATGAAAACATTGCCCGGCGCGGCCATACGGGCGGCACGTCACGGGATCAGGTGCAAAAATCGCTGCATAACCAGCAAAACCGCCTGTCCGGCCTTGAAAAAGAGCTGACAGCGTTTGAAGCGCAGTGGAAAGAGGCCGGAACGCTGCTTGACGCGGCCTGCCGAGGCATATAGGTTTTAACGCGCCGCAGCGCTATAAAGGGAAGGAACAGACATGGGTTATGTTGAGGAACTGCGCGCCCTGATTGGCCACAGACGGATAATACTGCCCGGGAGTCTGGTCATTATACGGAATCCGGACGGCCGCATCTTAATGCAGCAGCGCAAGTACCCGTATGGCCGGTGGGCGCTTCCGGGCGGTCTGATGGATCCCGGGGAATCCACTGTCGATACGGCCAAACGGGAGATCAGGGAGGAAACCGGGCTTGAGGTCGATGACCTCAAGCTGCTCGGCGTTTATTCGGGCCCGGAATACCTTTGCGCCGCGCCGAACGGCGATGAGTGGTATGCCGTGACCACCGCTTACATGACGGGCCGCTACAGCGGCGCTCTGTGTGTGAACGACGATGAATCCCTCGCGTTTGACTGGTTTGATCCGTATCGTCTTCCTGCCGACATGTCTCCGACGAACCGTTATATAATCAGCGATTACCTTGATTATATCGGCAATCTATAGCTGTACAGGTTTAAAATTGATACACAATTTTAAATGCGCGGCAAACGCCGCGCGCCGCGAAGCGGCCTATATAGTGAATTCGCTTTAAGACTAACTCATACTAATCCGCTTTTAAAATCAGATACTTAACTATCGCTCAAAACGCCTTTTTTCCAAAACGCATCGCGCCATTTTATCTGCTTTTTAATGGGATATTAGTATAAATAGAATGCACGCGCTCTGTCTCGCAGGCTTTTTTAAGTGGTTTAACTATACTTGCCGCATTGTCATATCCACGCGATGCGTGACAGCGGGCAAAGCCCGCTGTGGTTTAAAACTGTATCAGTTTCAAACCTATAATGACTATATAATATATGCGTAAGGCTAAGCCTTCATATAACGCGGCGCTGCCGCACAATCCAAACATTAAGAGGAGAGAAAAATGAACAGGATTAAAAAAATCTTACCCCTGATGCTGGCCATGGCACTCATTATAACCCTTGCCGGGTGCAATGGCGGCGATTCAGGCAGTCCGTCCTCAGACGCCTCTCAATCCGCTGTGTCTGCCGATTCGTCACAGGCTCAGTCCAGTCCCACGGATGCCCCTTCAGATGAACTCAAAGACCTTATCGTCGCCACTGGCACGGACGCGTCAACCTTGGACCCCCATTTGTGCACCGACTCGGCGACGGAAGTCATCAACAAGAATATCTATCAAAATCTGGTGCGCTATACGGCTGAAATGGAAATTGTCCCCGAACTCGCCACCGAGTGGACGACATCGGAGGACGGAAAAACATGGCGCTTTACACTGCGCGACGATTTAAAATTCCACGACGGTACCGATTTTAACGCTGAAGCGGTCAAGATCAACTTCGAGCGTATCCTCGCCGAGGAGACCGCCTCCCCACGCCGCTCCGTTTTCGCCATGATTGAGTCTGTCACGGTTGTGGACCCGACTCATGTCGACATTCTCACCTCCTATCCCTGCGGATCTTTCCTTCAGCAGCTTTGCCACCCGGCGGGCGGCATGATCAGCCCGGCAGCCATAGAAACGCACGGGATCGAAAACCTCGGTCAAAATCCCTGCGGCACCGGCCCCCTGATGCTTAAAGAGTGGACACCCGGCGAAAAACTGGTCTTTGATATCTTCCAGGATTATTACGCCGGCGCGCCCAAGGTGAAAAGCGTCACGATGAATATTGTCCCCGACAGCTCCACCCGCGCGATGCTTATTGAATCCGGTCAGTGCGATGTGGCGCTGCGCCTGCCCGTCACCGAGATTGAGCGCCTGCGCGGCGACGCCAACCTCACCGTAACCGAGGGGTCCACCGTCATGACGATGTACATTGCGCTCAACAACACAAAAGGGGCGCTTCAGGACCCCAATGTGCGCCGCGCGCTCAATTTGGCGGTGGATATTGATTCCATTGTTAAAAATGTGGTCTCCAATTTCTCCGAGGCGGCCGATTCCGTCATCTCCAAACACACGTGGGGACATGCCTCCATCGGCGCCTATCCCTATGATCCGGAGCAGGCCAAACAGCTGCTTAAAGACGCCGGTCATGAAAACCTTGAAATCACGCTTTGGACGCCTGTCGGCCGCTATCTGATGGACATCCAGGTCGCGGAGGCCATTCAGGCGCAGCTCGCCGACGTCGGCGTCACACTCAATATTCAGCAGTGGGAATTCCAGGCTTTGATGGAAGAGGTTAAAAAAGCTGAATTTGATGCAGTCCTCCTTGGCTGGAGCCCCTCCACCGCCGATGCCGATCAGGGACTCTATCCTGTCTTCCACTCCACCCAGCACCCGCCCCAGTCCAACCGCGCGCTTTATTCGAACGCCGATGTGGACACGCTGCTTGAGCAAGCCCGGGAGGAAGTGGACGCGACAAAACGCGCCGACCTCTACAAGCAGGCTCAGCAGATTATTATGGATGACGCCGCCTGGCTCCTGCTTTATTACCCCAACCAGGCGCTTGTCACAACCAAGGATGTGTCCGGTATTGAGCTGATCCCCACAGAGCATATGCTGTTCGCCAACGTAGAGAAGAAATAAGCTATTCGGGCAGCTTGCCCGCGCGCATGTGTTTCTTTGAAACACATATACAAGGGGCTCTTTAGAGCCCCTTGTATTCCAAACCGCCTGGCGGTTTGGGCGCGCGGATATGTGCGGATTCACCCGGGTATGCCCGAAAGAATACTTTTTACGCCACACAAAAAGGAGACGACCATGGCCGTTTACATCGCCAAAAAAATAGGCCTTACTTTTGTGGTGCTCTTTTGCGCGGCGACATGCTCGTTTTTCCTGTTGCGCCTGATCCCCGGCGACCCCGCCGAAGCGCTCGCGGGCCCGCAGGCCACACAAAGCGACGTCGCGGCGGTGCGGGCATCCCTCAACCTCGACAAGCCCATCCCGCTCCAGTACACAGCTTACATGGGCAATCTTCTCAAAGGGGATCTCGGCTATTCATACCGCTCACGGCGGCCCGTTCTCGACGAGGTACTCGCGCGCTGGCCCAATACACTGCGCCTGTCGCTGACAAGCATGCTTGTGGCCGTCGTCATCGGGGTGCCGGTCGGGATTTTCGCGGCCCGGCGGCGCGGAAAACTGGGCGACACCTTGAGCATGGGGATCTCTTTTCTTGGAATTTCGATGCCCTCGTTTTGGCTCGGCATGCTGCTGATCCTGCTCTTTTCCGTGCGCTTCAAACTTCTGCCTTTCTACGGGATGGATTCGCCGCTCAACTATATCCTGCCCAGCCTGACGCTGGGGCTCGGCATCGCCGCCAATATCGCGCGGCTCACGCGTGTGAGCATGCTTGAAGTTCTGGATCAGGATTACATCCGCACCGCGCGCGGTAAAGGCGTGTCCGAAGCCGGCGTCGTCTATGTCCACGCTTTGCGCAACGCGGCCGTGTCAATTATCACCATCATCGGCCTGCAGCTCGGCGCGCTTTTGGGCGGCCAGGTCGTTACCGAAACGCTCTTCTCGTGGCCGGGGCTCGGCCGGATGATCGTGGATGCGTTGACGGCGCGGGACTATATGGTCGTGCAGGGCGGTATTCTGGTCCTGGCGCTCACCTTTACCATACTCAACCTGCTCACCGACATCTGCTATGCAGTGCTGGACCCGAGAATCAGGTTATAGGCGGTGAATGAAAATGCTTAAAAATAGCCTGGGATTTTTCAGGCGGCCGTCAACCCTGATCGCGGCGGTCATCTTTCTCATATTGATCATTGTATGCCTGTTCGGCACATCGATCGCCCCCTATCCCCCGTATGAGCAGAATCTGGAGAACAAATTGCAGCCCCCCGGAGGCGGCCATTTGTTCGGAACGGATGACTTTGGCCGGGATCTGTTCAGCCGGGTTCTGGCCGGGGCGAAGTATTCGCTGTCGGCGGGGCTCGTCTCCGTTCTGGTCGGCCTTACGGGCGGGTTGCTGCTCGGCGTTCCCGCCGGTTACTACGGCGGCTGGCTCGACAGGCTTGTGATGCTGATCTGTGACACCATGCTGGCTTTCCCCGGTATCTTGATGGCCATGGCGCTTTCGATGGTGCTCGGGCAGGGACGCTTTACGCCGATGATTGCCGTCGGCATCAGCTCCATCCCCGTGTTTGCGCGCCTGGTGCGCTCGCAGTTTCTTTCCATACGCGAGCGGCAGTATATTGAGGCGGCCCGCGCCGCGGGCGCCGGGGATCTGCGTATTGCGCTGTTCTACATCCTGCCCAATGCTTTTGGCACTGTTATGGTGCAGGCGACGCTGCGCATGGGCACGGCCATCATCACGGCGGCGACCCTCAGTTTTCTCGGCCTCGGCGCACAGCCTCCGGAACCGGAATGGGGATCGATGCTCAATGCCGCGCGGGCCTATTTTTTCAGCGCGCCCCACCTCGCCGTTTTTCCCGGCCTTGCCATAACCATAACGGTGGTGGCTGTCAATATACTCGGCGATTCCCTACGGGATTATCTGGACCCCAGGCTCCGGGAACGTTAACAAGGCTGTTTTTATAGCCGGTTAACTTAAAAATGCTACCGCGTTTTTAAGACGCGACGCATGCCGCGCACCGCTCTACGAGCGGTGTTAACCTTGCCGCATAGTCAGTTGCACGCCGAAGGTGTGCCAGCGGGCGTATACCCGCTGGTTGAAAATGCAAATTCATTTTCAACTTAACTGACTATATAACTGAATATAAACGATTGTGAAGTCATTTTTACGGGAGGTTTAAAATGAATATTATTATCGGCGGTGATCGTTCCGGTTTTGAACTGAAACAAAAAGTACTTAAAAAACTTGAGGCGGACGGGCACGCCGTCACCCATGTCGGCAGCTATTCGGCCGATGAAAACGTTGATTTCCCCGATGTGGCGCGCAAAATATGCAAAGCCATCCTCAGCGGCGACGCGCAGCGCGGCATTATGGTCTGCGGGACCGGCGTCGGCGCCGCGATTGCGTGCAACAAGGTGCGCGGTATCCGCGCTTCCGTTGTCCACGATATCTATACGGCGCATCAGTGCGTGGAGCACGACGATGTTCAGGTGATGGCCATGGGCGGACAGATTGTCGGCGACGTCGTCGCTTACGAGCTGATCGATCTCTTTTTAAACGCCCGCTACTCCGGCGATGAGATGTACCGAATCCGCCTGGAAAAACTGGAACAAATGGAAGTCGACAAGGATTGATATCGACGTACGGGAGCGCTCACGGAGCATTCCAAAAGTACTGACAACAATTAATAAACAAAAACCGGCGTCCAATAATTGGACGCCGGTTTTTGCCTGTTACTGAGTGACCACAAGTTTTTCACTCCATTGCTTCTCATTAAACCCAATCAGGATAAAATCTTTCGCGATCAAAAGCGGCCTTTTAACCAGCATACCGTCCGTCGCCAGCAATGCGAGCTGATCCTCTTCGCGCATTTCGGGCAGCCGATCCTTGAGCTTCAGTTCCTTGTAGAGAAGGCCGCTCGTATTAAAAAATCGCTTCAAAGGCGCTCCGCTCAAGGCATGCCAGGCCCTGAGCTCGTCCAATGCGGGATTCTCGGTTTTAATCTCCCTCGGCTGGAACTCAATGTGATGATCCTCCAGCCATTTCTTTGCCTTTTTACATGTCGAGCAGTTGGTGTAGCACAAGAAAACCATCTCATCCCTCCTTTTTTATTATATCAAACACATAAATAAGATACAAATTGATTATTAAGTTGTAATTTTCAATATTATTTATTTTAATTTTAATAATATTTATTTTTCTATTGACATTATTAATCACACCTGATATTATGTGTGTAAAGGCCCAACAAATATTTATTGACTGCATAGATTGCGGAAAGGAGAATGCTTTATACAAGGAAGTATACCGCAAAAATGCCCCGCATGCGCACAGGAAATGACCGTCCGCCTTCTGCGGTGTTCCGCATGCCAAACCGAGGTTCAGGGCGCATTCAGCCTCGACCGTTTTTCGAGGCTCTCGCCCGAAAACCTCAATTTTCTCGAGATTTTCATCCGCTGCCGCGGCAGCCTCAAGGATGTCGGCGCGATTCTGGATATTTCTTATCCGACGGCGCGCAACCGATTGGACGCCTTAATCGCGGCGCTCGGTTTTGAGGATACCTCCTCCGCAGCGGCGCGGCGCATGGATATTCTTACCCAGCTTAAGGAAGGGCTTATTACCACCGAAGAAGCGCTCATTGCGCTCGGTGAAAATAATAATTAAAGGGGGAGCGGCTTCGCGCCGCGCACGGCTATGAATGAAGAACGCACAATGATTTTGGAAATGCTCAAGAACGGCGACATTACGGTTGAGGAGGCGGAGCGCCTTATGGACGCCATACCCAGGGAAAGCGACAGCCTCACTGTCAAGGCATCCGGCGCTCAGGGCCTGGCGCCCAAACGCATTGTTGTGCTTGTCACTGAGGACGACAAGGCGAAGGTCAATGTCAAGGTCCCCTTTTCCCTGGTAAGGGCAGGCCTCAAGATCGGCAAGGCATTCGGCGGATTCAGCGCCAGGAACGCCGACAGCGAAGCGGAGGCGCGGGCATTCGAGATGCTTCAGGAACTGGATATCGATGAGATTCTGGCCAGCATCAGCGACGGCGAAATAGAACTGCCCTATACCATGGTTGATGTGGATAATATTGAAGACGGCAAGGTCCAGCATGTTAAGGTTACACTGGAATAATACCAATATCCGTCAAGTCGCTCAGAACACGTTTTACCTAAAACGCATCGCTCATTTTTATCTGCTTTTAATTGGATATTGGTATAAGCATGTACTCGCGGCATCAGCCTTACACTGCATGTGGATGTAAAACTGCGTATAACAAAGCGGCAGGAATTGAATTCCCGCCGCTTTGTTACATTATTTTGGTTTGTTAAATAATATCGTGGCAAGCCTGTCGCAGGCTTTAAAACAAACGGGACGCCTGTTTTCATTTTTATTACTATATAAATGTGGCATTTTGGCCGCCGCAGTCCGCTATAAACGGATTGCCTATATAATCATTGCACTGTAACAGGCGGTGTTTCAAGCTTCAGTATGAGCTGGCGCGCCAGCCTTATCGGCGCGGGCAGAAGTCCCCGGAACCGATGCGTGTATACGCGCGCCTGCTCCAAATATTCCCCGCCCAAAAGGTACTCCCTGCCCATAAAAGTAAAGGCGATGCCCGCATCGTCGACGCCATCTATCTGGAACATGGACCGGAACTCCCCGGGCATGTATAGTTCCGAACTGAGATCAACCAGTGCAAAACCGCAAATGGCTCCCATTAGTATTAACGCAAGCAGAAAGGCAGCGGCAAAATGTCTCGCTTTAAGCAGCATGTCATATCCCCTTTTTATCGTTGTTAATCACGCCTACAGCAACATTATGGGCATCTTTTCGACATCTTAGACGCCGTTTTGCAGCCATAAATCAGATTTTTTCGCGTTGGCGCCTTCGGTTACAAAAACGCCCCCTGGACTATGGCCAGGGGGCGTTTACTATAAACTCAACCCGATTTACAGCAGTTCCTTCCTGTGCATTGCGTAAAGTCGCCTGCTCAGGCAAAATCGCTGGGGCAAGGCCGAAAGATCATCGGCGCGCAGTTTTGCCGTCATGGGTATTTTAAGATTGGGGGACACCAAAAAACCGTCGTCATGTTTTGTCATGGTCCTCGGCACGCAGACACAGTTAAAAGCGTTCGTCACCGCAACCGTAAAGACCGGATTGCTCTGCGCCGCGCCCCATATTCCGGCAACAACCATACTGCTGTTATAATCGCCCTTCGCTATATACTGCGAGCCAATGATTATATGAGCACCCATGTCGCTCGCCACACGCGCCACCTCGGGATGATAAATATCCACATCGACGCAAAGCGCCACGCCGCCAAACTCCGTCGCCAAAACCTCCAGAACCGTGCTGCGTTTATTCCCCCGGGACGCCGTATTCCAAAAAATATTTTTCTGCGCGCCCAGAACACGGCCCTCCGGCGATATCAGGCACATACACTGATAACCCATCAACATAAACCGCTCCGGCACAAGATAAACTTCGTAATGCTTGGCATACTTGCAGCAGCGGCTTATATATTCCTTTGACTGCTCCTCCGGGACGGCGGCGCCGGAATCAGACGCAAACGCGACAAAATTGCTGCCCCATACGGGCGAACCAAACGGCTCGATAACACCGAGAAACAACTCCGTCATCCACTCACCCCATTTGCCGGCCCAAAAACGAATTCATTATATATTTATTATATTATAGCAAAAACCAAACCGTCCTGCAACAAATGTTACTTTTAACACGCGGGCTACATGCAAATTTTGCTGGCTCAATCCCGCGGATAATACCTTTCGCCACGGAGACAATATAACCGTGAGCGGCCTCAGCCGTATCGGTAAAATCACTGCGGTTTTGCTTACTCCCGATATTTCTTTTATACATTTAAGGCGAATTCACTTTATTACACAAAAGGAGGTTTCGGATTATACGCCCCAGTTGGGTTTAATCCATGACTATATGGCTAATTTAACCAATAATGAATATGACCTGATGGT
>JAITVU010000166.1 GCA_031285645.1 Oscillospiraceae bacterium
ATGGAAAAACAAGCTGAAAAGCGGTATGAATCGGGGCATAGAGGTACTTCTTTTGTAATGGATGCATAGGATAATGTAAATCCATTTAAAGGAGAAGTGTTATGGAAGCGAATACACCCGTTGCGCCCGGCATGCACGTTCTGCCGCCGTTGTCTTATCCTTATAACGCGATGGAGCCTGTCATCGACGCGAAGACAATGGAGATTCATCACAACAAGCATCACAAAAAATACGTTGACGACCTGAACAAGGCGGAGCTCGCGCTTGTGGAAGCGCGGCGTAACAAAGATTACAAATACATAAAGTATTGGGAAAACGAGCTGGCGTTTAACGGGTCCGGGCATATACTGCACAGCATTTACTGGACAATCCTGACTTATCCGGATCAGGGGGGCAGCCTCGGACAGTATACGGCCAGTTACATTGACTGGTATTTCGGCGGCTTTGACGCCTTCAAGGCTCAGTTTACGGCCGCGGCCAACGCCGTTGAGGGATCGGGATGGGCTGTGCTCGGTTACAATCCCGCGTTTTCAAGGCTGGAGCTCCTGCAGGCAGGCAAGCATCAGGATCTGACACAGTGGGGGATTATCCCTATTCTGGTGTGTGACGTGTGGGAGCACGCCTACTACCTCAAATATCAGAATGAGCGCGCCAATTATGTGGACGCATGGTGGCGGCTCGTCAACTGGACGGAAGTGGAAAACCGCCTGATCAAAGCCGCGGGCGCGACACTGCCGATGCAGATGTAATGGTCGATACGAATGGGTACTGTATAGCGGGCTTAGGTAAGTAACAAAAATAACAAGGAATGGCACTGACCATTCCTTGTTATATATTTGATATTATTTTACTTCAGTGAATATCATCGCCGATGAATTCAATATATGTCGTATGGCTTATGGGGATTAAAACCCCATTCCCTTGAGGTCCGACACAATGCCCACATAAGTCTCAATCACGTCGAAGCCCTTGTAGTCCTCGCGCTTGAGATCGATGATATCCGCGTGGGAAATGCCGCGGCGTTTTTTCGCTGTAATGATCCCGCGGTAATGCCCCCATTTGGCCGATTCCTCGCTCACGAGCCCGTCATTAGCGCCTTCAAGCGTTTTTATAATGAGGTAGGGGATGGACAGAAGCCAGTCGCTCGCGGCATTTTTCATCTTTGTCATGTAGCTTTGATAGTATACGCCGGGGCAGTCCGGCACGTCGCGGTTAAAAACAATGCTGTTCCCGGTTGTGAACTGCCGTGTTGCCGTGTAGAAATCGGGATTTTGATCCCCCAGCTTTTTAAAAACAGCGTTGAAGATACGCGCCAGGAAGCGGTAAAAACGCTCGGGGAGATGACAGGCGAAATCCATGAAGCGGCAGCCGCGGTGCGGTGTGCTGATTGTTGTGAGCGACGCGACATAATCCCCCATGCCAAGGGCTGAAATGACGTAGCGCGCGTCGAGCCCGCCCTTGGAGTGCGCGATGATATTGACTTTGTCGCTGCCCGTTTCGGCCATGACATCAAATATTCTCTGCTTGATGTCACGTCCGTTATCGGCAATGGTGCCCACGGCCTCCTGGTTGCCGTAATAAACGCGCGCGCCGTAGCGGGCAAGCTCCTTCGGAATGCGCCCCCAGTAATTGAAATATTTGAGGTCGCGAAACAGCACGCCGTGTACCATGATGAGCGGATATTTCGTGTCGCACAGGTTGCTGTGGGCGCGTATGCGCCTGAGGTCCTCCTTGTTGCAGGCAAAGTCGTATTCCTCAAAGACCAAACGGCAGGCAATCCCCAGCACAACGAGGTTGACAAAAGGAATCCAGAAGCTTAGAAGCATGACGACTCTGTAAAAAACACTGAGTTTTCTGGATGTAAAAAACATGCGCGCGGCGCCGTTGAACAGCAGAAAGAAAAGCATAATCGCCGCGTAAACGGCGTTTGTAATTAAAAGGGACAAGGGGTAAGATGTCCATAACGGCAATCGATAGACAGCCAGGATGACTATAACCTCAAGAAGTATCCCCCATAGGGCGCTGAGCGCAATAAAGCGCCCGCCGATCATGACTTTACAGCGCAGGCCGGTCCTGATCCCGTCGGCGACGGGAAACAGGCTCAGCCGCAGCCAAAAATAAAGGAGCAGAAAAGCGCCCGCGCCAAGATAAAAAAACCGCCAACCCGCTGAAAACGCACTGAGCGCGATGTGATAAAGCCAGTAACCCAGAAGCGGCAGGTTGAGAGCGGCGAGAAGGCCGATTGTGAGCGGGAGCGGCCGCGTGACGGGTCCTTTCCGGCTGAAATCCATGGATATAATCAGAAGTATTGCAATGACTGAGAGCGCCGCAATTAATAAACTCATAAAAAGCTCCTGCGCCGGGCCGAGCGAAAACATAACGTGATTCGAGCGGAACCGCCGGCAATCCTTCCTCTTTGTAAGTATTCTTAAATGTTGAAAATCCATTCATAAATTTATGGATTTTCATTATGATTCTAACAATTCTGGCAACTGGATACAAGTATTGTTTGCTCTTATTGGCTTGACATGGTGATGTATTTATAAAGCGTCCCCGTAAATAAATATAGTAATTGCGGTTGAAAATTGTACATTGCATTAAACCGCAATTATCGAATGGGAATTCGCTTTGCCATGCTTCTTTGCGGGACAGTTAAAAGCGAATTCACTATGTTAACACGATAAATTTTATAATCTATGATTCTTATATATATGAACATGTGGTACAATTATAGTTATTAATGTAACTTTGGAGTATGGAGGTCGACTCAATGGATATATTGGTCTGTATTAAGCAGGTTCCGGGGACAAGCCGCGTCGAAATTGACCCTGAAACCGGGACGCTTAAAAGGGACGGTGTGCGCGCGAAGCTCAATCCGTACGATTTAAATGCGATTGAAATGGCGCTTGCGCTGCGCGACCGCGTCGGCGGGACGGTGCGCTGTGTCACAATGGGGCCGCCGCAGGCCGCGCAGGCGGTCATGGACGCTGTTTATATGGGAGTCGATTCCGGCGTTGTGATCAGTGACAGGGCGTTCGCGGGCGCCGACGTGTATGCCACAAGCTATACGCTTGCCCAAGGCATTGGGCGCCTGGGCGCGTTTGACGTGATTTTCTGCGGAAAGCAGACAACGGACGGCGATACGGGTCAGGTTGGACCGGAAGTCGCCGAGCTGCTTGATATTCCCCATGTCGCCAATGTGACTCGTATTGACGAAATCGCCGCCGGTTATTGCGATGTTTGTGCAAACCAGGATGACAGTGAGGCGCGTTTGCGCGTGAAAATGCCCTGTCTGCTGGGTGTTGACAGCGACGCCAACACGCCGCGTCAACCGGATGCCGGCCGTAAAGAGAACCTGGCACAGGATGACGTTGTAAGCAAGATAGCCCTGAACGATTTAGCGGATACGGACGAGTCGCATTATGGGCTCGGTGCGTCGCCAACACAGGTTGAGCGCATTTTCGCCCCCGAAAAAAATACGGCGCGCGAAATGTTTGAGGGAAATGCGGAACAAATGGCCGAAGCGCTTTATAGAGTGCTCGCTGAAAATGGCTTTGTATCGGGAGAGGAGACACGCAAAACCGATCAATAGGGCATAATGAACCTTCCCGCCCCATCGGTTCACAATAAACAAAGTATAAGGAGGCAAGCTTAATCCGGCATGAAAAACGGATTAAGTTCACATAAAAATGAAAACAGACAACAGTCATGATTTGTGGCGCGGTATTGCTGTTTTTGCGCAGACGCAAAACGGAGACCTGCATGACGTCTCACTTGAATTGCTCGGGAAGGCGCTCGAACTGGCTCGGGTGATCAATCATCCCGTCTATGCGCTCGTCATAGGCTATAATGTCGGGCGGTCCGCGGAAAAACTGGTTTCGTACGGAGCCGACAAAGTATATGTCTACGATGAGCCGTGCTTTGAACACTATACGCCGGAACCCTATGCGGCGGCCTTTTCAGATTTTATCAATGAGGTCAGGCCGTCCTCAATTTTGGTCGGGACAACGAGCCTCGGGCGTTCACTTGCTCCCAGGGTGGCGGCGCGTTTTAAAACAGGCCTGACAGCCGACTGTACGCTCTTGGACATAAAGGAAAACACGGATTTAATGCAGATACGCCCGGCTTACGGCGGCAATATCATGGCTCAGATCATCACGCCCCGCCATCGCCCCCAGATGTGTACGGTGCGCCAAAAGGTCTTTAAATACCCCAAACCGGCGCGCGACCCTAAAGGTGAGATTATTACGAAATCATTGCCGGCGCAGGCTCTTCACAGCCGCGTTGAGGTTCTTGATGTGCTCGAGAGGCCGCGCGACGTGGATATCATGCATGAGCGTGTCCTGATAGCGGTCGGCAAAGGCATTAAATCGGAAAAGGATATCAGCCTGATTCGGGATCTGTGTACGTTGCTGGACGCTCAGATCTGCTGTACGCGTCCGCTCGTTGAGCAGGGCTGGTTTGACGCGAAGCGGCAGGTTGGCGTGTCGGGCCGTACAGTCGCGCCGGAACTGATTCTGACGCTGGGTGTTTCGGGATCTGTTCAGTTCACAACCGGCATGCGCGGCAGCGCCTGTATCGTCGCTGTTAACAGTGATCCGGCGGCGCCCATATTTGACATCGCGCACTATGGTCTTTGCTGCGATTTGTATGAGATTGTGCCGCTGCTGATAGACAGCCTTAAACCACACGGCGCGGTTTAGCGAATTAATGAAAAATCTGTCGATCAATAATTGAAATATATGGAATTGTGAACGATATCATGATAAAATAAACTATATATGTTTACGGACAAGCGTAACAAATCACAAAAATATCCTTAATATCCATAATAAAATGAGTTTAATGTCTTTAATGATATTCATTTTTTTATATACCATCCGATAATGACTATGTAGGTTTATTTTGCCGCCTCTCTCTGGCGGCTGGAGTTAAACAATTATTCTGTTTTCAGAATTATAGAGCCTGGAGGAAATGAGCATATGAGAATTAGCGTTGCCCAGCGTGTGTGGACATTTTTGCTGGCGGTGGTGATTGCCACGAGCGGTATTCCACTGAGTGTACTCGCGCAGGATACGGGTTACGACAGGGATTACCGCATTATCGGCTTTTCCGGCCTTGAATCCGAAGTGACTGATCAAACGGTTTCGCTGGAAAAGGCGTATAATGAAATCATATTCCCCGAAAGGCTCAATGTCACTTATTACGACGCGAACGCGGGGGATGACAGCGAAGCGGTATCGGGCCGTGTCCCTGTTGAAAACTGGGATCCGGACAGGACTTTTGATCCAAAGGCTGACGAAACGTACATATTCACACCACGGTTGTCTTTGGGATGGTCTGTCGAGGGCGGGGCGGAACCGCCCACATTGCAGGTGCGGATATTGCCCACGGCCATTGTCGCGGGGATGATGAACAGGGTCATCAACCTGAAAGTGCCCGAGCGGGATTTCAGTGACATGGATATGGCGTATCCTGAAGAGAGCTCGAGCGTTCACGGCGACGCGCTGACCGCTTCGCTGCCCTATGCGCGCGCGCTTTATGATGTTTTGATGACCCTCAGCGCCGACGACGATCCTGCGGCGTTCCACGCGATTGAACTGGGCGAAGCCGACAGGCTGTCGCGCCCTCTGCCGCTTGGATACAGTGACGGCGATGCCGGACAGGATGCTTTGGAACAGGTCATGGACCAGATTGTCAATAACGATATCGTCACGCAGATCGCCCAGCCGGCCGCAGACGCGTTCTGGGCGGATTATCCGCTGCGTTACTGGCTTGGCGGCCGCATGAGCTTGAAACTGGACTATACGATCGAGAGCGATACCCTTTATGTGGAAAAGATTCATTTTGGTTTTGACTATTTACAGGTCCAGAGTTTTGGGCTTTTGAGCGTTGAAGCCACCTTGACGCACGACAATCAGCCAATTACGACGGACGGCACGCTTGAGGACGCCATTGCCAAGGTCAACGCCCTGGGCGCTGCTGCGTCGATAGAAAAGACAATTATCACCCTGCAGGGGGATGTGAAGAAAAAGCCGCTTACCTTCCTGCAAAGCCTTGCTTTCCCCTGTACAATTGACGGCAATGGATATACGCTGGGCGCGAGAGGAGCCTCAGGCG
>JAITVU010000180.1 GCA_031285645.1 Oscillospiraceae bacterium
AATGCGGCTACACCGCCCAAAACACGGCCCGCCGTGAAAACAAACACAAAACCCCTAAATTCTCCCAAAAGCTTGCTTTTATTCCCTTATGAGTCTATAATAAAAACGAGGCAATAAAAGACATCGCTGCATATAATAGCGCTGGATGAGGAAATTGTGATTATCAGGGCGAACCGGTCATATTGCAAAATGTGCGGCAAGGTCTCCACAGAACCCTGTGTCTCTGCGGGAAAGGGCGACCGGCAGATCTGCCAAACCTGCCTGGATATCGCTCTGAAAAACAGGGACGCCGTTATGGAAGAAAAACAACAGAAAGATAAACAGGGATAGGCAGCAGCGGAAACATAAGACAGGCAACAACGAAAAAGGCGCAGCAAGTTTTGCTGCGCCTTAAAAACAGTTCAAGAGATCTGCGTCTTTTGCATTATGCCGGCAAATAGCCTATTCAGCCGACCAGACAATATCACATTCGGAAGGCAATTTAGCGCGGAGGGCCGCGATGTCGGCGGCGGGCAGGCTGTTTTGTTCAAGAGACAGTTTTTTCAGAGCCTGAAGACTTTCCAGAGGCGTTAAATCCGTCAGCGCGTTTTTATCAAGCATTAATGTCGAGAGGCGCTCAAGGCCTGCCAGCGGGCTCAGATCCGATACCGCGTTTGATTCCAGACGCACTTTGTAGACGCGTTCAAAATTCCGTATGACGCTGATATCGGAAATTTTGTTGGCGTGCAGATCAAGCTCGCGCATATTGGTCGCCAAATGCAGCGGAGAAATATCCTCGATGCTGTTTGTATGAAGCGACAGGATGCGTATTTTTTCAAGGCCTTCCAAAAAGCTGATGTCGGTGAGGTTGTTGCCATGAAGATCCACGTCGAGAAGCGTGGATATATCTTGAATCGGGCTGTAATCTTTAAGGCGTTTATTGTTATGAATTGAGACTGTGACAAGCTTGGGCAGATTGCGAATTCCGCTGATGTCAACAAGGTTGTCATTGTAATAAAGAATGATACGCTGCAATTTTTTATAATCGGCGACAAAATCTATATTGTCAAAATCCATATTGGCGAACAACAGAGCGCCCAAATTTTCAAAGTGGAGTAAATCGGCTGAAACATCCCCAACCGTCACACCTTCATCCAGTTCGATCACTGTGTCGTTGTTGAACTGGATCATATCTTTCCAGATATATACAATTTTCAGCTTTCGGATATCACCCGTGCGAATGTCGCCTTCCGGCATATCAATCTGCCGGCGCACCGCGGACTCAAAAACCGGGTCCGCCCATGTGATGATATAACCGTTGTCCTCAGCTTTGGCGCAGGAAACAAACAGGGTTAAAATTAACCCGATTAGGAGAAAGCGTACTGTTTTTCTCATCTCATTCACCACCCGCGCGGCACATTTCCCAACGGCCATTTTTTCGCTCGGTATTGACGGTCACACCCTCGGTATGAAAGCCATGGAAACGGCTTTTTCGCGACCGTGAAGACTCATACTGTATATCGGTATTATATGCGCGCCTCTTAAGCGTTAGTCAGCGAAGTTTAATTAATCGTTCCGCGTGCGCCCATCACCCCGCGCGCTAAAATCAGTTTTCCGGTTAAAAAAAGCTTGTTGAAGACCAGAATCCCCATGACGCCTCAGAGTCAGGCGGTGTGGAAAACCCGTTGAATCTAAATTTATTGTTTATAGAGAAAATATAAAAATATTGTTCTTGTCAAAGCGTGTACATACTTATGCTGTCTCCAAATAAAACCAAGGTCAATTGTAGACGGCGTTGATGCGTCCCCTCAACGGGTAAACGCAGAGCACGCAAACAAAAATTTTGATTAAATCCAGCGCGATAAAGGGATACACAGCCATTGCCAACGCCTGAACAAACGTCACCCGGGATACAAAGCTCAACCACAGCGTCCCGAGAAAGTAGCAGGAAATCAGCGCTATCAAATGGCCCCCAAAAACAAACGCCAAGCGGCCAGCCGCCTTCCGGCCCGGCCTTTTATCGCTGAGACGGACAAAGCACGCTACAATAAGAGCCATAATCGGATACGCCGTCAGATACCCGCCCGTCGGCCCGATCAGCCTTGAAAATCCGCCTGTAAAGCCGTGAAACACCGGCAATCCCACCGCGCCGAGCGCGAGATAAACGGCCTGCGCATAAAAAGCGCTTTTCGGCGGCAGCAAAATCCCCGTGAGAAAAACAGCGGCCAGGCTGAGCGTGAGGGGGACCGGCGTAAAAGGAAGCGGAATGACAATTTGCGCCAGCACCACAGTCAGCGCGGAAAAAACGCCGATTCGCGTCAGGTCTCTAATGGACATGGTCTTGTGATCCCCCGGAACTTTCACAGTCTATACAGTAATGCTTTTAAAACTGCGCGCCAATATAAATGGCGCGCGGCGCTGTATTTATCTTTTAATAGTACACACTATTTTATGTTTTGTCAATCAGGGCCCGCCTAAAATCTGGTTAAAATTGCTGCCGCCACATGAAGCTGCTTGAGCGCCTTATTGACTTTCAGGCGCTTTCATGTTGTAATTGTTCCGAGTCCCATAAAACGCCGGGCGCCCGGTGCATGCTTTTTAAATATTATGACATATTAAGGAACGGGATTTGCGTTCGGTCATTAAACTGGCAGCGAGTCCAATACGGATCTTGTTTTTCGTAACTTTATTGGAATGGCTATATTATCATATTGTCATGCTGCGCGAGCTTTGAAACCTAATGAAAGGACGTTGTCCGTTGAAAAAATATAAAGCTTTGGTCCTGGATATGGACGGCACCATCATCAACAGTCTTGACGCCGTTGTCGGCGCGTTGGAGGAGACCGCGCGCGCGTGGCGTTATCCCATCACCGACACGCACATCGATCTGGCCAGGTACTCATCCGGAGAGGCCCTGTATAATATCCTGGAACTTGCTGACAGGGATAAAGCGCTTTTTATGGAGGAATACGGGGCACGATATCACGAAAACGCCCGTAATAACACGCTTTTCCCGGGTATTAGCGCACTTTTGTCGGCACCCGTGCCGTGCGGCATTGTCACGAATGAAAGCCGCGACGAGCTTCTTCAGAACCTGGACCGGTTCGGGCTTGTATCGCGCTTTCAGGCCTTCGGCTGCGCGGGCGACACCCCTTTTGAGAAGCCGCATCCCCGTCCGCTTTTATACTGTCTGGAGCAGATGAAAACGGCACCGCGAGACGCTATTTTTGTCGGCGACAGCCGCAACGATATGCTTTGCGCCGGGGCGGCGGGCGTCGATTTCGGCCTGGCGCTCTGGGGGGCGGATCCCCGCGAGACATTTGAAGACGCGCTGCATGTGTTTAAAAGGCCGGAAGATATTCTGG
>JAITVU010000261.1 GCA_031285645.1 Oscillospiraceae bacterium
TGATCGGCGTTATGTTGGGCAGCGTCGCCGGGTTTTACGGACGGATCGTGGATACCGTCGTGATGCGCCTGTCCGAAATCTTCATGAGTTTCCCTTTTTTACTCATGTGCATCACCATCGTCGCCGTTCTGGGCTCCGGTATACCCACGCTGATTTTAACCCTCTCTATTTTGAGCTGGCCCAGTATCGCCCGAATCGTGCGCGGGCAAATCCTGACCCTGCGTGAAATGGAATATATGGAGGCTTGCGAGGCGCTCGGCATCCGGGATTTCAGGCGGATATTCCGCCACCTCCTGCCGAATGTACTCGCCTATGTCATTGTTTACGCCACGCTGGGTATGGCCAATGTCATTTTGGTCGAAACGTCGCTGTCCTTTCTCGGCCTCGGCGTGTCGCCGCCGATTCCCACATGGGGCAATATGATCCAGGATGCCAGGGATCTCCTTGTCATCCACAGTAAGTGGTGGTATTGGATTCCCCCCGGCGTCTGCATCTTTTTATCCGTTATGTGTTTTAATCTGCTTGGCGACGGCCTGCGGGACGCCATTGATCCCAAACTCAGCAGATAGGTCCACGGAAGGAGACGGGCTGTGAGCGATAAACTTCTGGATGTTAAAAACCTGAAAACATATTTTTATTCCGACCGCGGCGTTGTGCGCGCCGTTGACGATGTGAGCTTTCACATCAACAAGGGCGAGACACTGGGTATCGTGGGCGAATCCGGCTGCGGCAAGAGCATGTCCTGCATGTCCGTACTCCGTCTTGTCGAAACGCCGCCCGGGCGCTATGAAGGCGGAGAAATCCTCTTCGACGGCCAGGATCTGCTCAAAGTCAGCGACGACGATATCCGAAAAATCCGCGGCAACAAGATATCATTTATTTTCCAGGAACCGATGACATCCCTTAATCCGGTTTTTAAAATAGGCGACCAACTCAGCGAATCGATGATCCTGCACCGGGGCATGAGTAAAAAAGAGGCTTTGGCCGAGAGTGTGCGCCTGCTTGAGCTGGTGCGCATTCCAAACCCCGAAAGTGTGGCGGGCGCCTACCCCTTTGCCCTTTCCGGCGGCATGCGCCAACGCGCCATGATCGCCATGGCTTTGGCCTGCGAGCCTAAACTGCTGATTGCGGACGAGCCCACCACAGCGCTGGATGTGACCATACAGGCTCAGGTGCTCGACCTGATGAACGAGCTTAAACAGAAAACGGGGGCCGCCATTCTGTTTGTGACGCATGATCTCGGCGTCATAGCCGAAATGAGCGACCGCGTGATGGTTATGTACGCGGGTAAAGTCGCCGAGACCGCCTCGGTTGAAGAAATATTCTCAAATCCGAGCCACCCCTATACAATCGGTCTGATTGGGTCGAAACCGGACATGAACACAGAGCGCGAACGGCTCTATGTCATTCCCGGCGGTGTGCCTGATCTCAGCCATAAGCCGCCGGGCTGCCCGTTCCATCCCCGGTGTGAGCGCGTCCTGCCGCGGTGCAGCCGCGAGTTTCCGCCTGTAACGGCTCTGTCGGCAACGCATACGGTCTATTGTTGGGACTATAGAAGAACAAGTTAAAACAAGAACCCCGATTTTAGCCTTGCCGACAGGCATGTTACCGCGAAGCGGCCTGCTCGTTCTTCATGGTCAAACCGCTAAAAAGCTGCTGCTCAACGATCGCTGTAGCGCATTCTGCAAAGAATGCACGCGCGCTGTCCCACAGGCATTTTTTAGTGCTTTGACTATACCTGCCGCGATGTCATATCCACGCGAAGCGTGACAGCGGGCAAAGCCCGCTGTGGTCTGAAACTGACACAGTTTTAAACCTATATGACTATATAACAAAACGGAGGCTGCGCATGAGTAGTGAGGCATTGGTACAGGTCGAGAATCTGAAAAAACATTTCCCCATACGCGCCGGTATTCTGCGCAAAACCGTCGGGTACGTCCGGGCGGTTGACGGCGTGTCGTTTTCCATCGCGCGCGGGCGTACCATGGGCCTTGTCGGGGAATCGGGCTGTGGCAAATCGACAACCGGGCGCGGGTTGCTGCGCCTTCTCGGCGCGACGGACGGCAGAGTGTATTTTCGCGGTCAGGATGTGCTGAACGCGAATAAGCGCCTGATGCGCGATCTGCGCACAAAAATGCAGATTGTATTCCAGGACCCGTTCAGCTCACTTAATCCGCGTTTGTCCGTGCATGAAATCGTCGGGGAGGCCATGCTTGAACATGGTCTTGTTAAAAACAAAGCCGACATGCGCGCGCGCGTTGTCGATATCATCGGCAAGTGCGGCCTCTTTCCCGAACAGGCCGCGCGCTACCCGCACCAGTTTTCCGGCGGGCAGCGCCAGCGTATCTGTATCGCGCGGGCCCTCGCCGTCAATCCTGAATTTGTTATTTGCGACGAAGCCGTTTCAGCCCTCGACGTATCCATACAGTCCCAGATCATCAACCTGCTCAAAGATATGCAGAGCGAGATGGGGCTCACATACCTGTTTATCTCCCACGACCTGTCCGTCGTTAAATTTATCAGCGACGATGTCGGGGTGATGTATTTGGGTCAGCTGGTTGAAACCGGCTCCAAAGGGGATATTTTTGATAACGCCTTGCATCCTTACACACAGGCGCTCCTGTCGGCGTCCCCCTCTTTTGACCCTAAAAACCGACAAAACAAGAAACGGATCATACTCGAGGGAGACATTCCCTCCCCCGCCGATCCGCCATCCGGCTGCCGCTTTCACACACGGTGCCCTTATGAGAGGGCTATCTGCCGTGAACAGGAACCTGTCAGCGCCGCGCTTGCGCCCGGCCATTTCGTGAAGTGCCACAAGGCGCAGGGTTTGTTTTAGCTCTGAAACATATATTTATGAGGTGACGGTATGTTTCAATCTCCAAACAGGCGCGTGGAGGACGACCTCGCGCGTATACGCAGCGCTAATTTACCGCCCCGTCCGGCGCCTGCGCAGGCGTTGGATGCCGAAACGCCGAAGCCGCTTGCCACCGGCGATGTATGGGCGGCTATTATGGCTCTTGCAAGTATCCTGATTCCTTATATTCTTGTATGTGTCGCTGTTTTCACGGTTGTTTTCCTCATGATCAGAATGCTCGTATAAAGGGGATCCGTTCCCATCTTTTTTTGACTTATTCTTTATTTATGATACAATATTTCTGTTGTATTTTGAGCTTTATCCGCCGGAATCCGGTTCATATCACGAAAGGATGAAATTGATTGACTATACTTGTGGTGGACGCACAGGGGGGCGGCCTTGGCAAAGCCCTGATTGAAAAACTCAAACAGGCGCGGACCGATGCCGAAATAATCGGGGTTGGCACCAATTCCATCGCTTCCGCGGCGCTGCTCAAGGCCGGCGCCAGCGCGGTCGCCACAGGCGAAAACGCTGTTTTGTATAATGCCGGGCGCGCCGATATCATTGCGGGCGGTATTGGAATTGTGTGCGCCAACGCCATGCTGGGCGAAATCTCGCCTTTAGTCGCGTCCGCCATTTCGGGCAGCGACGCCGTTAAGGTGCTCATTCCCCTCAATCGCTGTAAAATACAGGTTTGCGGTGTTCCCGACCAGCCCTTGCCGGTAAAAATAGACAATGCCGTCTCGACCATACATAAGCTGATCGATGATATCAATGCGGGCAACACCGCTTATTTATAATAATACACGTTTAAAGCTGACCTTGTTTTATTCAATGGAAAGTCCCTTTTCCTTGTACTCTTTAAAATGTTTTATAGTGGCTTTACTATACAGCCGGGAACTTCATGACGACATTGTGATAAAAATAAACAAACGGACGCATACATGCGTCCGTTTGTTTGTGTAGCCGTTCTATTCGTAGTCCACAACATTAACCCATTTCAGCAGAAGCTCCCGCTCCTCGGGCTTGCCTTTGACCGTCTGAGACGCCGCGACAATCGGCAGCCAGCTCTGGACATACTCTTTGGCCGTACCGCTCTTTTCACAGAACAGCGTCATATAGCGCTCCGCGCCCTCTATATCGCCCTCAAGATGGAAAATCAGGTATGTCCTGGCGGCGTCCGCGGACGCGTTGCCTTGCGTCGCGTGGTTCCAGTCCAATATATACGCTTTGTCTTTGGGCGTGATAATGACGTTGCTGGGATTAAAATCCCCGTGGCAAAGCTTGTTGTGCTTGGGCATTGAGGCAAGCCTTGTCTGCAGGTCGTACCGCGTGGTATCGTTCAGCTCCGCCTGGTCGATCTTGCGCTCCATTTTATCATACAGCTTCGTCAGAAGCGGCACGCGCATGCTGTGCATGTGCAGCTGGATATCCACAAAACGAGCCAGCAGGTCATCCTTGCGCGCGGGGTTTTCCGCGATCAGCTGAGCCACGGTCTTTCCGGGGATGTGCTCGTACCGGATCGCCCACTTGTTGCCCACCTTTGTCACTTCGTAGATTTTGGGAATTTCAAGGCCCGTCTCCTCCACGCGCGCCAGATTGAGCGCCTCGTTCAGGACGTCCGCTTTGGAATAGCTTTCGTTGAAGATCTTAATCGCGATGCTGCCGTCCTTGTAGACGGTTTTATTGGGGCGTTCCGCTATGATTGTGTCCAGTTTCACGCTTTGTGTCCCTCCCCGTAGTAGGCTTTAAGGTACAGCTCTTTAAGTTCGCTCATCATCGGATAGCGCGGGTTCGCGCCGGTGCACTGGTCATCGAAGGCCTGTTCGACCATCTCATCGAGTGTGGCGAGGAAATCTTTCTCTTTGATGCCATAATCGGCAATGGTCTTTTTGACGCCGACTTTTTCTTTGAGCGTGTCAATGGCCTCGATCAGTTTCCCGATGGTGTCGTCGTCATCTTTGCCCATGATGCCGCAGTAATTGGCGCATTCGACATAGCGCGCCTTGGCGTGCGGGTACTGGTACTGAGAGAATGTGCCCATTTTAAACGGGGCGTCGGTCGCGTTAAAACGGATGACGTGATCGATCAAAATCGCGTTGGCCACGCCGTGCGGCAGATGATGGAACGCGCCGAGCTTGTGCGCCATGGAGTGGCAGATGCCGAGGAACGCGTTGGCAAAGGCCATACCGGCAAGCGTGGACGCGTTGGCCATTTTTTCCCGCGCGACGGGGTCGTTCTCCCCTTTTTCATACGCGGCAGGCAAATACTCAAAGATCAGCTTCATGGCTTTGAGCGCCGGTCCGTCGGTGTAATCCGTGGCCATGATGGACGCGTAGGCCTCAAGCGCATGCGTGAGCGCGTCAATGCCGGAAGCCGCCGTCAGGCTCTTGGGCTGCGTCATCATATTGTCGGTGTCGATAATCGCCATATTGGGCAGAAGCTCGTAGTCCGCGAGTGGGTATTTCGCGCCAGACTCCTCATCGGTGATGACGGCGAAGGGCGTCACCTCCGACCCTGTTCCGGATGATGTCGGGATCGCCACAAAATAGGCCTTCTCACCCATTTTGGGGAACGTGTAAACACGTTTGCGGATATCCATGAAACGCATGGCCATATCCATAAAATCGGCTTCGGGATGTTCGTACAGCACCCACATAATTTTCGCTGCGTCCATCGCGGAACCGCCGCCGAGCGCGATGATGACATCAGGCTCAAACGAAAGCATGGCTTTTGCGCCTTCTTTGGCGCTGGCCAGGGTCGGATCCGGTTCAACCTGGTAGAAACAGGTATGCACCAAACCCATTTCGTCCAGCTTCGCTTCTAGGTTCTTTGTGTAGCCGTTCTGATACAGGAATGTATCTGTCACGATAAAAGCGCGTTTTTTGCCCATAACGGTACCG
>JAITVU010000286.1 GCA_031285645.1 Oscillospiraceae bacterium
CGAGTGGATCACACAGACAACCCGCATGGGCTTTATCCCCATCGCCCGCTCCTATCATGTCCATATTGTGGGGCGCACCCAGGCCGTCATCGCCACCGTCGACAGCGCCCAGTATTCGAAAATGCGCAAAAAAATGGAATCGCTGGAGGAAAAATTGGGCATATGAACACGTATTATAAATCGTCGGGTAAGTTCAACCCCGTCGGCCTCGTCGCCGGCCTTCTTTTTTCAACCGTTGTTGTTCTGGCGCTTCATATTGTGTGCGCGCTGATCGGCGCATGGCTCAACGAGTGGATTGTGGAGATGATTATCACTCTTGGCGTTGGATTTGGCAGCCGTTTTTTCTATAAGCATGCGGTTGCCGTGGGTAAAATCCGCAATGTCGCCGTCGCCAGAATCATGATTCTGGTCTCGTCCGTTTTTATTTTTATGATGCACCTCATCTATGAGTTCGGTTTTGCGGTCTACACAAATCCCGATATGATCGGCGAAGCCGGTTTGTTATTTTATCTGCGCAATCTGCCTTATTACATCCAGTACGGCTTTATGGATATCCCGATTATCGGCACGGTCATTATGGCTTTGCTCACTGAAGTGGGCATCATGGGCATTATATTCTTTGTCGTTGTCGCCGTCGCGTGCCTGATCATTCCCCAAAGCGCGGCGAAGCGGGCAAAGGAGCCCTTCAGCGAGGAAAAAGGCAAATGGATGAAGCAGGTTTATTCCAACGGCCGCCTGCTCCACTTTATCGCCGAGGAAAAAAACACGCTTGAATCGGCGCTTCTAAACGGCGACATAACGCCGCTGTTGCGGCGGGAACGCTCCACACGCTACAACGACGCCAAGTACGGACTCGTGGCGTTTTATAAGATCGACGGCGGGCACACAGGATATATCGCTATTTATAACCTGGAGCATGAACATATCCGCAAAAACACGTACAACGCCAATAATTTCAGTTACAAAGAGTTTATCGCGCCGCTTCAAATCGATATTGATAAGGCCGTGGCGCTTGAACGCAACCTGGACAGCGGCGCGCCTGAATCAGCCCAAACAGTAGATCCCGTATCCGCTCCCGCCGCGGACGCCGCCCCCACTACACTGCCCAAACGCCGGATTGACGGCCCGCTGTAATAAGGCGAATCTCCATGTTTTCCGCGGTTTTGAACAGTTCAAAATGATTTAGGTAATAAAAACACTAAAATATGGTTTTTTGTATTGACATTCGTGACATTATATCATATAATACTGTTAGGAAAAGGATCATTCATTCCTATTCCGCTTTGTGACCGGACTCTTTTTCATTCGATAACTACTCTCCTTTAATGCTTTTAACATACCATAAAAGCCGGAAGCTTCCTTCCGGCTTTTATGGTATCTTCGTATAGTATATTTCAGATCAAGATTGATGCGCTTATTTTATGTCAAAACTAGAGAATATCCGTTTTCCAGGCATATTGGTCTGGAAAAAACATAAAAACTAATGTATACTGTTAAATAGTCCAGTTTTAAAAAGGAGTGTTCCCATGGAAGAGTATAACAACAATATGACATACGAACAGCCACAGGTCAGCGAAGCCCAGGTCGCCGGTTATCTGGCCAAGGTGATGGGGTGGATGGCGCTTGGCCTTCTCACCACGTTTGTTTCCACTTTGCTTTGTCTTTCTTCCCAGCCGTTTCGCTATACACTGGCCACAAATCCGGTCCTTTATTACGCCATTGTCATCGCCGAGCTTGTCGTTGTGCTTGCCATGAGCACAGCCATCAATAAAATCAGCGCCGCTGTGGCGACCGTTCTGTTTATGGTCTATTCGGCGCTCACCGGTGTGACCATGTCTGTTTTCTGCATGCTGTTCCAGACATCCAGTATTTTTATGATTTTTGTTCTCACCGCCGCCGTTTTCCTAACCATGGCATTGTACGGTTTTATCACTAAAAAGGATTTGACGCGTTTTGGCGCGCTGGCCTTTTTCGGCCTGATCGGCATCATACTTGCGGGTATTATCAATATGTTTATCCGCAGTTCCATGTTTGACCTTATTATCTGTATTGTGGGCATTGTGCTTTTTATCGGCCTCACGGCTTATGACACGCAGAAGATCAAGGGCATTTATATTCACGCCATGGAATCCGGTTACGACGAGGAGAGCGAGCCTGTAAAAAAGACCGCTATTATCGGCGCGCTGTCTCTATATCTTGATTTTATCAACCTCTTTATCATGCTGCTCCGCGTTTTCGGCAAGCGCCGCGGATAATAAAACCGACGTGTTATGTAAACAGGTATTGCCATGGGGCAATACCTGTTTTGTCTGTATGACAAATTCATTCCCGCCCGTCATCCCATATGTAGTCAATCGTTTTAAACCTCAGCGGGCTTTTCCCGCCGCCACATGCCGCTATCTGCGGACAACGGCTGCAAGGGCATAAACGCGGTCTGACGACTGTTGAAAGCATATTTTTCTATATTATGATATACACAAATGAAGGAATTAGCCTGGTTGAATGTTGGGATATATTAGATAAAAACGGTAACGCAACAGGGCGTATTCACGAGCGTGGCAAGCCCATGAACAAAGACGAGTACCACCTTGAGGTTTGTGTTTGGATTGAGAACGACAACGGCGAATACCTTATATCGCAAAGGTCGCCGAACAAGACGTTCCCGAATATGTGGGAATCTACGGGTGGAAATGCGGTTGCGGGCGATGATAGCTTGACTACGGCATTGAAAGAAGTAAAAGAAGAATTAGGCATAATTCTTGAGCCGCGGAACGGACGCATGATTCGACATCACGTCCCGTGTTGCAATGTTGAATGCCACGGTTTGGTTGATGTTTGGTTGTTTCGGCAAAATGCAGACATATCAACCGTCATTCTTGCGCCTGATGAAACCTGCAATGCAATGTGGGCAAGCCGTGATGAAATTAACCGTATGATTGACGAGGGAACATTCACGACATGGGCATTACATACATACATTAACGAATTGAATGGATGAATTGCGCACGGTATAAGCATTCCTACGGTTACATAATCCGCCCCATCCCCCAGATCGATCACCGCGCTACGCTACTTTTCCTACCGCGAAAAAGGTTATTCCCTTATAAAGGATGACGACTAATTTCTGCTTGAAGGGACGATTCTATGCCGCTGAACATCACCGAAATAACCAAGAACCGCATCCTGCTTTTTGACGGCGCCATGGGCACAATGCTGCAAAAATCCGGCTTGCCCGACGCGCTGCCCGAAACGTACAATCTCACACATCCCAACGCCGTCACAGCCATACATAAACAGTATGTGGCAGCCGGCGCGGAAGTCGTCACAGCCAATACGTTTCAGGCCAACACCGTTAAACT
>JAITVU010000194.1 GCA_031285645.1 Oscillospiraceae bacterium
ATCAGTTTTTCATGTACACTTGAGCAAGTATTAACGTAAAATGTAACCGCCTTATCCTGTAGCGAAGCAGGATAAGGCGGTTGCATTTTACGTTAATAAAAAGACTGTAAAAGACTACTTAAATTAATAACGATTCCATTAATGACGAATGATGTCGATAACCGAAGTTAAAACGCAAATAAAGCGATAAAAATGTCTTAAATGCTTGAAATAGCGGCCGTAGAGCATGTATAATAAAGTCATTGTGTAAAATGGGAAGGTATGTATGATTAGATATAATGTACTGATCATTGATGACGAAGCGGATTGGCGCAGGTTATTGAGCAAGCGTTTAAGCGAAGAAAACATGTTTATTGTGACGGGCGAGGCGGGGGATGGCAGCGACGCCATCCACTTTATAGAGGATACGCGTCCCGATGTTATTATTGTCGATATTGTTATGCCCAAACTGTCCGGAAAGGAAGTTGTTCAGTATGCGAGAGAAAAAATTGATGATTATGATCCTGTTATTTATGCGATTACGGGATACAACACAATTGATATCAGAAGTTCCTTGGGCATAATGGATATTGATTGCTATAATTTAAAGCCGGTTGAACCCGACTTTATCGTCAACAATCTTAAAAAGATCATTGAACAGCGGGAAATGTCCTCGATATTTTTGTCGGATTCCCAGGATAAGAAGGAAAAGTTTGTAATGGATTTGCTCAGGCGTATCGGGGCCCCGATCCATCTGGGTTCAACGTTTCAGACCTGTAAAGTGATGATGGCGTATCTGGAAAACTATATGGATACCTCCAATAAAATCAGGGATTTGTATGTGGAGGTCGCAAGGACTTTGAACGTAACATCCGCGAGTGTCGAGAGAAACCTCAGAAGTACGATTAAGAATATTCAGGCAAACAACACAAAATTATTTGAAGAAATATTCCGGCATGAATCGGATAAAAAAATAACCAACATGATGTTTTTGCGTGTTATGGGCTTGTATATCGCCTCCGTATCAGAGGGGAGGGTGAACAGCTTTGATAAGCTATTTGTCTAGAAAGCTGGCCGGCTATGTCGTTAAAAATGATGAGACAGCGGATTATGAAGTAATCCAGTATGGTTTTGAGCTGCTTTTACAGGAATACATAACACTCATCGCCGCGCTGGCCCTGTCGATACCGTTTGGCCTTTTTCTTTCGGTCTTGCTGGCGATCCTTGTTTTTTCTCCATGCCGTGTTATTATGGGCGGCGCGCATGCGCAAACGCGGCTTATTTGTATTTCAACTTATTTTGTGCTGATATACGGGTCCTGTATAGGCGCCCGCTTCATCACATTGCCGCTGTTTGCTTATATTGCCCTGTACATTGTCTGTATCATCCTGGCGATCGCATATGTACCCGCGGATACGCAGGAAATGCCCTATATTGGAGACAAGACCAAGCGTAAACTGTTTGCTTGCGCGTGCCTCACGGTCTATTACGCCATTGCATTGCTGATACGGGGGCGTTTCCCGTCATACGCCGTCATCATCGCTCTGCTGACGACGATTGTCGCTGTTTTTACGCATCCAATTATCTATCGCCTTTATGGTTGTGAAAAATCGTCTGAAGCGCTTTGAAATAAAGGTGTTTCTGGCAAAGGGACGATGCAATAATATAAACACTTAACGGTGAGGAATTTATCCTCACCGTTAAGTGTTTTGGAATTAATTGACCTTATGGCAAAAGCTGATTTAGTGTTCGGGAGGAAGGTATCGTGTCTCATATTCTAGTCGCGCTTTTTCAGTATACTCAATTATAAACGCTGACTTCGCGTCCGTGTATGCGTCACGGTTATGTTCAAATTGCATTATCAGGCTTTGCTTTAGTGTTTCATATTGCCTTGCGACAACAGGATATTCCCGCAAATAATCTCTAAAATACAGTTCGCCCCAATCACCCAATGGCTTCACATGAAGATGAAATACCTTCTCTGCAAAACCGCTTGGAGTATAGCCTTTGTTCAGATCGAGCGTTTTCTGCGCTTCATCTTTCTGCATTAAAATCCAGCCGTTTTGTTGCAGCAGGTGTATAATAACCGCCATGTCATAGTGATGTGGCAACTCCAGTAAAATATCCACAATGGGTTTTGCAATGAGTCCACAAACCGATGTACTGCCAATATGATTTATTCGGCGCACATCATAATCACACAATGCTTGTAGAAGGTTTGCCTTTTCTTCGTTATACCACGCCGTATAAACCGGGTTATGCTCCTTAAGGATTATCGGAAACAGTTGCCACAATTCTTCAAGGCCCATATCCTTTAAGTCTTTCAATTTTCACCCCAATCTGCCGCTATCCCATTATATAGTTATATAGGTTGAAAGCCTGTTCAGGTTTTCAACTGCAGCGGGCTTTGCGTGAACAGGACGTATGCAGCGTGTCAGGCCGCACGCGGTGTAGTACTTTCAACCTGATACAGCTATAGAGAACACGGATACAGGATTAATTACTGTATCCGTATTTGTTTTTTCCTGCTCTTTTTAACGGTGGTTAGTACTATGGACTAAGAGCGGCATCGTGATATTGATTCCCCATTGCTTGCAGCGGGGAATCAATACTTCTATTTCTTAATGATTGTCTTGTCCAAGCGCAAATAGGACGGCACACCGCCCTTTTCGAAACCAGCTGCCCTACCCACCACAAGCGGGCGCAAATATGTCATCATGTCTTCGCTGACATCGCAGCCGCCGACAATCCACTCCGCCGGAATGGTTTTCTCAAGGTTGGCGCATTCCTCAATCGGCACAGTGGTGCACTGAACGAGATAAGGGGCGTTTGAGATACGCTCAAACATCATCATAACGCCGGTCTGCCCCTCAAGAGCGGCGCGAACGGCCGCCTCGCCGATTTGCAGCGCTTCCGCGATATCAGTGGCCGAGGCAAAGTGTCCCGCGGCGCGCTGTAGAACGGAGAATTCAATGCTGCGCACTTTACAGCCCAATTTATCCTTGATCAGGTCTTCAAGGTATTTGCCGGTCCCGGCGAGCTGGACATGGCCAAAAGCGTCGCGGGTTGCGCCGGCGGCGCTGACATACTCGCCGTTGGCTGTTTTAATGCCCTCCGATACCGCAACGATAAGCAATTGGTTTTTGTGTGAGTAGGACTCGACTTTTTTGATGAAATCATCGGGATCAAAAGCGGCTTCGGGCAAATAAATCAGCTGGGGCGCCGCGCAGCCTGAATCGCGGGCGAGAGCGGACGCCGCCGTGAGCCAGCCGGCGTTGCGGCCCATGATTTCAACAACGATGACACTGAACATATCGTAAACACTGGAGTCAAGCGCCAGCTCGGCAATGGACCCCGCGATATACTTGGCGGCGGAGCCGAATCCCGGGGTATGGTCGGTGCGGGGAAGGTCGTTGTCAATCGTTTTCGGTACGCCGATACAGCGGATGTTCTCGCCCTTTTCCTTGAAGAAAGCGGAAAGCTGTTTGACGGTGTCCATGGAGTCGTTGCCGCCGATGTAGAAGAAAAGACCGATGCCGTAATCTTTGAAAATCTTCAAAATCTGGTCATAAGCCTCATGCGGCGCCGCCGGCAGCTTGTAACGGCAGGAGCCGAGCGCCATGGCCGGTGTCGCGGCGAGGCGGTCGTAATCCTCGGTATTCTTCATGCTGGCGCGCAGGTCGATGATATTGCGCTGCAAAAGGCCTTCTATGCCGTTGAGGGCGCCGTAAACCTCACCGATTTCCTCACTGCGCATCGCCTGGCGGATAACGCCCGCGAGACTCGCGTTGATGGCGGCTGTGGGCCCGCCGCTCTGTCCGACGATCATATTTGTTTTCAAAACATTCCACTCCTCGTATGATTTGCGTCTTTTGGACGATTAATTTACACTAATCCTCATTAAAAACCCGCGAAACAGAGCGAATGCGTTTAATGTAAAACGCATCTATGAGCAACCGTTGAGTGGCTTGTTTTTAATAGAGGATTAGTATTACAGTCGAACACCGCCGGGCGGGCCCGGCGGTGTCTTAAAACGGGCAATGATTTGGCGTTCAGACGGGCCGACCGTACGAACAGAGTACGCTCTGCCGATTATACCACAATTACGCTTT
>JAITVU010000327.1 GCA_031285645.1 Oscillospiraceae bacterium
GAGGCCAAACCCGGCGTGTTTGGTGCCGCCGTATTTGCGCAGATCAAGGTACCAGTCGTACTCCCCGATGTCGAGGCCGCACTCCTCAATGCGGCGGACAAGAACATCATAGCGCTCCTCGCGCTGGCTGCCGCCAATGAGCTCGCCGACGCCGGGCACCAATAAATCGGTGGCGGCGACCGTTTTGCCGTCGTCGTTGACACGCATGTAAAACGCCTTGATCTCCTTGGGATAATCGGTGACAAACACCGGCTTTTTAAAATGTTTTTCGGTGAGGAAGCGTTCGTGCTCCGTCTGCAGGTCGCAGCCCCAGAAGACAGGATATTCAAACTTGACTGTGCCTTTATCCTTGTAATCAAGGAGAATGTCGATCGCCTGCGTATAGGATACGCGCGCAAAATCAGATGTGGCGACGCCCTCGAGACGTTCCAGCAATTCTTTGTCATAAAAATCATTGAAAAATTTAAGATCGTCCGGACACTGCTCCATCACATAGCGCAGCACATACTGCAGCATATCCTGCGCAAGCGCCATATCGTCCTCAAGGTCGGCGAAGGCGATCTCGGGCTCGATCATCCAGAACTCCGCCGCGTGGCGCGCCGTGTTCGAATTCTCCGCCCTGAAGGTGGGGCCGAACGTATAAACCTTACCAAAGGCCATAGCCATATTCTCGGCCGAAAGCTGCCCCGACACCGTGAGAAAGGTCTGCTTGCCGAAGAAGTCGGCGCTGAAGTCAACAGAACCGTCCTGTGTCGTGGGCGGATTTTTAGGGTCAAGCGTCGTCACGCGGAACATCTCGCCCGCGCCCTCGGCGTCCGCGCCTGTAATAAGCGGGGTCTGCGCATAGACAAAGCCGCGCTCATTGAAGAACTTGTGTATGGCGAACGCCGCGACGGAGCGCACGCGCAGCACAGCGCCAAATGTGTTGGTGCGCGGGCGCAAATGCGCGATGGTGCGCAGGTATTCAAGGGAATGGCGCTTTTTCTGCAAAGGATAGTCCGGCGCGGAAAGCCCCTCGACCTCTATGGCCGAGGCGTGGATTTCCAAAGGCTGCTTCGCGCCCGGTGTGAGCACAACCCGGCCCGTGACAATCAGGGCCGCGCCGACATTCAGCTTCGCTATATCTTTATAATTCCCGAGCGCGCTTTCCTCGAATACAATCTGTACATTTTTAAAGCAGGACCCGTCGTCCAGCTCGATAAAGCCGATGGATTTTGAATCCCGTATGGTCTTCACCCAACCGCACACAGTGACATCCTTGCCGCCCCATGTATCCGGCGCGTCAAAGAGCTTGCTGATTTCCAGCCTTTTCATACACAATCATTCCTTCTGTATCAAATATTAAATTGGTTGTCATCCGGATTATTCCGACTAAAAAGCCCCGAGAATGCTGGCCAGTGCTTTTTTTCGTTCAAATAACCCTAAAGGGGCAATCCACCCAAGCCGCAAATCCCGCCGCGCTTTTAGCGCGGCTCCATAGCGCCCGTAAACGGGCGGCTATGGCTTTGGCGACCCGCCGCCAAAGAGGGATTTGCGGCGTTTCAGCAATTATCCGAAAAGGGCCAAGGGCCGTCAGCGCAAAATATTTTCATCATCACACGGCATATACTATACAATTGACATTATTATAGTACAAAATACCCGTCCACACAAGTAACCGCCAAAAAAACGGTCAACGGCTTTTCTGTTGCTGATCCTGTTTTCCCGCACCTGCCTCACAAGGCCCTATTCCACCAGTCACGCATTATGCGGCATTTCTGGATCGTCTCGAAAAAACGTTACTCCCGCTATTGTTTTTGTATGCCGTGATATGATAGAATAATAAGGGTCTTATAGCGGCGGGAATAAAAGAATGTTAAAATCCCCGCCGCAATGCATTAAGTATAATAATTTCACACGGCAGGTTTGGCCCTGCCGCCGTACGGTAAACACGTCATATATGCACCTGTACACCATATTGCCACATAAACTTGATCTTCATGGATATTCACCTTTAACCACGCAGTCAGGAGGGAAAGCATGGCCCGAAAAACGTCTGAAGGCGCGCGCCGGGATATAAAGGACGCTATGGAAGAAGTGGCGTTTTTGCGTCAAAAATGCAGCTCCATGGCTTTGAGAGGGCATTACACGGAGTGCGCAAAGCTGATTGAGGACAATTTGAAGCTGATGTACACCCACGAGCGCTGGCCCGAAAATTTTTTCTCCGTCCTCAAAACCTATCAGCGCTGCTATCCGGCGCTGGGTCACTCGGAATCTGTGGAGGACCATGTCGCTGAGCTGCTGAAAAAAAACGATATCCCCTTTGTGTTTGCCTCTTACCTGCGCGGCGGCGAAGCGCCGCTCAAGTGGAACGCCGAATATTTCCGCGACCGCGCGCTGCATGCGCGGGCCGAGCAGGATTATGACACCGCGCTGGCCTGCTGCCGGATCGCGCTCAAAATTGACCCGTCCAGTTCAAACCTCCATTTGCTCTGCGGCTGGATTTATGAGGACATGGACAAGATCGACGACGCGATTACAATGATTGCCCAGGCCCTCGAAATCAATGAAGCCAATATGCAGGCGAGCCAGACGATCGCGCGGCTTTACTCCAAAACCAACATCGCCAAGGCGCTTGAGTATATCGACAAGGCCATCGCGGCCTCCCCGCATGAACCGGGATTTTACGCCGAAAAAGCCGCCATTCTTCTGACCCGGGGTGATAAGGAGGGGGCGCTCGCGCTCTACGATAAAGCGTCCGAGCTCGACCCCTACAACCCCGACTACGCCTTCCGCAAGGGCGAGCTTTATGTCGGCGACGGCAATGAGACGGCCGCCATTATTCAGTATAAGCGCGCTGTCGCCCTCAACGCCGGCCACGCCCTGTCTCTTTACCGTTTGGCGTGCCTGCACGAGCGCAGGCAGCCCGCCGCCGCGCTGGAATTTGTCACGCCCCTGGTTACGGCGGAACCCAAAAATATGGACGCCCTGCTTCTGCGGGCGCGCCTGCTCACAAGGCTTGGGGATCACGCGGGCGCGATGACCCAGTATAAAAGCATTCTGGAACTGGATGAGAAAAATATTGAGGCGCTGGGCGGCATCGCGTCAGTCTACCTCGCCGATAACTACACATTGGCGGCGGATTATTACGGGCGCGCGCTCGCCATTGAGCCGGGCAACATCCCTTTTCTTATGGGTAAGGCCAGGGCGCATCTGGGCCTTGGCCAGAGCGATAAGGCGATCGACCTGTATAAAAACGTCATTGCCCTTGATAAAAACAGCCATGCCGCCTTGAGCCAGCTCGCGCGCCTGACGGCGGAAACCGATGTCAAGGCCGCCTTTGACTACATTACAAAGGCTCTGGCGCTTGACGGCGAAAACCCTGAATACCACACGCAAAAAGCCGATCTTCTTTTGCGTATGGGGCGGCGCGATGAGGCGATATCATCGCTCAATATCGCGGTGAAATACGATCCCGGCAACGCAGCCCTGCATTACGAACTGGGACGCCTGCTCCAGAATATCGGCAACCGCGCCTCGGCGGAAAAGAACCTTGAAGAGGCCGTAAGCCTTGATCCCCGGCATGCCCAGGCGTTTGGCGCCCTCGCCGAGCTGCTGCTCTACTCCGAACCGGACCGGGCGCTGCACTGTATCAACACGGCCATTGGCCTAGACGTGGCCAACGCCGCCTACTACTTTATTAAAAGCCGCATCGCGTCCCAAATACAGGAAGACAGGCACGCCCAGGATATGATCAGGCAGAACATGACGGCGCAGTCCGCCGAGGACGCGGAGGAGATGGGCGCGCTCTCAACCGGGGACAGCCTGCGCGTGGCGCTTATGTACGTCAACAGGGCCATTGAACTGGCCCCCAACAACAACACCTACCTGTGCGAACGCGCGCGCCTGCTTTATTTGCTCGGCCAATCCTCAAAGGCGCTCGACCAGTATCAGACTTTGCTCAAATCCGACGCCAACAACCACGAGGCGCTTTACGGGGTGGGTATCATTCTCCTGTCAAAGAAAGATGAGAAGCCTCTTGAGTACTTCGAAAAGGCCATTACCCTTGCGCCCTCCGCGGCTAAATACCACGCCGGAAAGGCGGCGGCGCTGGCCCGCGAGCCCCAAACCTACCGCGCCGCCATTGACTGCTACGATCAGGCCTTGCTGCTCGACACCTATAACGACGGCCCGGCGTTGGATAAGGCCCGCCTGCTCGAGTCGCGCGGCGATCTATTCGAGGCCATGGACGCCTACAGGCGCACATTGCTGATCAACCCCAACAATTTGCCCGCCAGCGCCAAAATGGGCGAACTGCTCGCGCGCATCCAACCCGATAACGCGCTCGTCTACATCGACCACGCCATCGAGCTCGATCCGTCCGACTGGAAACTGCACATGTGGCGCGGGCGCATCCTGTACGGCCTGTCGCGGCCGGAAGAGGCGGAAAATGTATGCGGCGAGGCGCTTGTCCTCTGCGGGCAGAGCGGCGAGGGGTATTTCACCCTCGCGGGCATCCTGAGCGACTTTGACGCCAGGACAGCTTTGCGCTACGCCGTGCAGGCGGTTGAGCGGGACGACAACAAAGGCGAATATCACGCCCTGTGCGGCAAACTGTGCCTGGAACTCGGCGAGTATGAAAACGCTCAGGCGTATTTCCAGAAAGCCATGACGCTCAATCCCAAAGACGGCGAAGCCAGGGAGAAAAACGTTGAGCTGCTGTACAGACAGGGCGCGCCCGAGAGCGTTGAAGCCGCCGAGGCTTTGGCCGACAGCCCGTCGGCGCTTTTGCTCAAAGCCAAAGTGTTCGATGAGATTGCCGATCCGCCGCGCACACAGGAAGCGGTCGACCTGTTGGCCCAGGCGCTCAAACAGTACCCGGACGATCTGCCCCTGCGCGAGGAATATGTCGCCCTGCTCGGTAAAAAACGCTCCTTCCTCAAGTATCCGATCGAAAAAGCGAAGCTCGAACGCCTGCGTAAAAAGCGAGAAAAGGCGTTGGAATCGGCCCAAAGCGCCGAAGCCATCAGCTTTGAACGGCCGGAGGAAACCCCGGCCCCAGGCACAGCGGGCGAGACGGGCGGCCAGGACCAGCCCGAATCGGCCGCGGATACGCCGGATGATTCCGGGGCCGGACAGGAAGCGGGCGAACCGGATACCGTGGAAACGGCCGGACCGGATCTCGCGCAGCCGCAACCGACAGACAGCGAGTCGATTCAAACAGGTCAGGCGTCCGAGTAAATAAGAGCCTGCTGCTGATTTGCATGGGAGTTTAAAACAAATGAATTTTATAGAGAGAGGCGTTTCATCCGCCCTTCTGAGCCTGATCATTGTCTTTATTTTTGCCGCATGCGCCGGTCAAAATGATGCGACGGACAATGTTTTCCCCAATATTGACAACGTAGCCATTCCCGATGTTTTGGAAAAAACAGTCGGCACGGTGGGCGACACCTATTTCACCGCTTTTGGAAAGAGCGATAACCCGGATTACCAATCCTATCTCTCGGTGACTTTTAAAGACACAACCGAGGCCGATTACACGACGCTGACAGAACATTATCAATCCGCTTCAACCGGGACAGCGGAAGACGGCGCCCTTCTTTTTGATTGGGGATGGCTTTATGTCAATACCGATCAAAGCGCAATCACAGTCAACGCTTATATCAAATAATGATCCATTCCAAACAGCCCGCCGCCGAACGTGTTCGGCGGCGGGCTGTTTATTTGTTATATTATTTTATGTAAATTATATTTGACATTTTGCAATATATATTGTAATATCAACAAGGAGGTGTCTAATGCAAAACAAGCGCATGAAAATCGCGCGAGTCGAGCGCGATTTCTCACAGAAGCAGCTTGCCGATACGGTGGGCGTTACAAGGCAGACCATCGGCATGATTGAGGCAGGCAGGTTTAACCCGTCAATAAAGCTATGCAACGCCATTTGCCGGGCACTCGGCAAAACATTGAACGATTTGTTTTGGGAGGATGAGTAAAATGAAGTTTTTTCGATTTTGCGCCGATGAAAGGCAGGAGCAGGAGCTTTCAAAATTGGAGAGCCGGGGCTTCTGGATTATGATGGGCGCGCTTATGATCGGGCTTTTTGTCAAGGGCCTGTCCCCCGACGTCAGCCTATACAATGTCGCCGGTGAGCTTTTTGCATTGGCCGCCGGCGCTTTGTTTGTCGGGATCGGCAGCGTTGTAAAAGGCCACTGGCCTTTGTCTCTCAAACCCAGTTTCAGAACGTACTGCATCTACAGTTTAGCCGCCGCTGTCACCGTGCCGGCCATCGGCGGCGTCCTGATCTATATAAGGCATGCGTCCGTCAACATAACGGCTTTGCTGTTTAACATGGTGCTTGTCTTTGCTTTCTGCTTTATCTTTTCGCTTGTGACGGGCGCCCTCACAAAAAAGCGCAGCGCAAAGCTGGAGCTTGAATGCCGGGATAAGCCCTGACGCGGTTTGAACGAAGGCGCGGTATGGCGCATGGTTATTATGAATCCACTAATGCCCGCAAGATTGACAGAGAGGTGATTAATGAAGCATAAAAAAGAGGTGGGGACAAATCCCTCACCTCTCTTTTATGTTGTACGATTGCGCCCAGGCGAATGACCGATTTAAAGCCCCACTCCGCGCGCGTCGCAAAGCGCCCGCATTGTAATAATGATCTTTTCCCTGTTCTGCGGGCGCTAGTAGAAAGTTGACGCGCCGCAGCGCGTCGTTTCAATGCCCGCTGTGCAACTACACGCGCGCGGTAGGGCCCTTCCAACGTTAAACGTACCAAAACTCTTTAATTTTCCCGGTTATCCATAT
>JAITVU010000330.1 GCA_031285645.1 Oscillospiraceae bacterium
CTGCTTTTTAGTGGTTTGCCTATATAGGCCGCTTCGCGGCGCGCGGCGTTTGCCGCGTATTTAAAAATTGCGTAGCATTTTTAAACCTATACAGCAATAAAACAGATCGGGAGGTCAAAATGAGCAACACAAACTATGAGGAAACCCTGGCGCATGTCAATACAAACTCCAAACCGTCCGAACTCAGAATCACGGATGTCAAGGTCTGTGATATGGGACGTCCCTTTAACACAACTTTAATTAAAATCATGACCAACCAGGGCATCGAAGGCTATGGGCAGGTCCGTGAAAACGGCAGCCGCATGTACGCCGTCATGCTGAAACGGCTTATCCTCGGTGAGAATCCCTGCAATGTGGATAAACTGTTCCGGCGGATCAAACAATTCGGATGGCATTCGCATCAGGGCGGCGGCGTCAGCGGTATCGAGCTCGCGCTGTGGGATATCGCGGGTAAAGCCTATGGTATTCCGATATGGCAGATGCTCGGCGGTAAATTCCGCGATAAAATCCGCGTATACTGCGACACTGACGTCAACGGCAAACCGGACGGCAAGAAAATGGGGAAAGTACTCAAGGATAGAATCGACAAGAGCGGCTATACCTTTATGAAAATGGATTTGTCCGCGGATGAGCTCCTCATTGACGTGCCGGGCGCGATGTGCGCGCCGATCGGATTCACACAGGAGTACCACGACGCGCATGAGAATTTCTATAACGTGCTCAGAAACGGTCCCGGCGCCGACATGAGTGCGGGTGAAAAACTCGATTTCTATGTGAAACGCAACGATATGAGCGACGCCATGGCGGTTCCCGGTCCCTTCACAGGCCTGCACCTGACCGAAAAAGGTCTTGACATCATGGAGGAATACGTCAAGGAAGTCCGCAATATCATCGGCTATGAAATCCCGCTCGCCGTGGATCACTTCGGCCATATCGGCACCGGCGACTGCATTAAGCTGGCGCAGCGCCTGGATAAATACAATCTGGCCTGGTATGAGGATATGGTGCCGTGGCATATGGCGGACCAGCTGGCGGAAATCTCCCGCAATTCGCGCACACCGCTATGCACGGGCGAGGATATTTACCTCAAGGAGAATTTCATCCCGCTGCTCGAGAAAAAGGGCGTCTCCATCATCCATCCCGACATCATCTCAACCGGCGGTATTTACGAGACCAAGAAAATCGGCGACATGGCGCAGGATTACGGCGTCCCCATGGCCATTCATATGAATGAGACGCCGATAGCGGCTATGGCGGCTATTCAGGTCGCGGCGACAACAGAGAACTTTATGGTCATGGAATTCCATCATCATGATTACCCCTGGTGGTCCGACCTCGTCAAAACAAAGAACAACCCCATTGTTCAAAACGGCCATATCGCCGTACCCGATGAGCCTGGCCTCGGCATTGAAAAAATCAATGATGAGGTTTTGGCCGAGCATCTGCATCCCCGCGTCAAGGGTATGTGGACAGATACGGACGAATGGGACGATTGGTACGCGATGGACCGTTTGTGGCTGTAAGAGATAATCAGTTTTTCTATATAGTCAAAAAACCGGGCCGCCTTGCGGCAAGGTTAAAGCAACGCTAATCCCGAGCAAAAAAGAGCCGGGGATTTTCAGATGAAAATCCCCGGCTCTTTTCGCGCCTGTGGCACGGAATGACACGGAAGCGACAGGTTATCGGCTTAACAAATTTCAAAAAATATGCTTTGACCCTATGATTCAGCCGCTTGGGCATCGTATATCTATAACATACAACAAAGAAAGGTGGTTTCCGTTATGAAACCGAAAAAAATCGCTGCCACCCTTTGCGTCATGGCAATCTGTGCCGCCATGATGACTGTCCCGGCCTTTGCCGCCACATCCCAGCCATACGCCATCTGCCCAAAAACAGACTGTGCACTTGCCGGTAACCACGAGCATGACGGCACCATGTACGCCTGCCACCACAACGCGGATGGGCATGAGTATCACAACCGGGGGCACTTGGCCGGCACCGGCCACAAGGCTGGGAATCATAGCGGCGGCGGCCATGGCGGCAACCACAAAAGATAGACCCGCACACAAGTATCAAAAGAGAAGGTTGAAACGGCCTTCTCTTTTGGCATCTTTAAACCGCGTATTCGTAATTCCTTGCTCAATTTGCAGCGTTGCGGTATAGTAACGGTAGAAGGACCAACCGGGAAATCCTGTATATCTACAGAGGTCGCCCGTCGCACTCTGTGAAGAGAGGGGGAAGGATGTTGAACGATTTGCAGAGCCGCATCCTGGATGCGCAAAATAACCGCGGCGAAGCCAACCGGCTGGTAACCGAATACCTCCCCCTGATCAAGCGTCAGGTATCCGCGGCAAAAAGTGATGCCGCGGACTACGACGATATGTTATCCATTGGCATGCTGGCTTTTCTGGACGCGATCTATAAATACGATCCCAAACGCGGCGCATTTATCCCTTACGCGACGCTTGTCATCAAAAACCGGCTGATTGACGAGTATCGAAAAAACAGCCGCGCCGCCGGCCGCGTAATCCCTCTCTTCCCGGATGACTCGGCGGAAAAAACAGTCCGGTCGGCTGACGAGACCGTATCCATCCGGGCATACCAGGCGGATCAGGAGCGGCAGATGCTTGCGGAAGAAATCGATCAGCTGAACAACGATCTGGAACGCCACGGCATATCCTTTCAGGAGCTGACGCGAATCTGTCCGAAGCGGGCCCGTTCCAGAAAACAATGTACTGATCTGGCCCAAGCGGTCGTGGGCGACGAAAAGCTGAGGGCGGACTTCATCCGCAATTCCCGCCTCCCCCAGACAGCCCTTGCGGAGCGGTTCAAACTCTCTCCCAAGACCATTGAAAAGCACCGGAAATATATCGTGACCATTATTGTGATGATGCTCGGTGATTATCCGGCTATCCGGACATTCCTGCCGAAGGAGGTGGACGCATGAAGGGCATCGTATTTCGAATCGGCGGTGCGAACGCCGTTGTAATGCTCACCGGCGGCAATTTTGTCAATACCCGCGCCAAATCCGGATGGCAGGTCGGCGATGTGGTAACGGTCTCCAGACAGACACGCAGCCGAAAGATGTGGGCTGTGCTGGCTGCTTGCTTTGCGCTCGCCATCTCTCTCGGCTTTGGCGGCTATACTCTTTACTACAGCCAGGAAACCCTGGTCAGTATAGACGTTAACCCCTCCATTGAACTGGGTATCAACAGGTTTGATCGCGTAATCTCCGTAACCGCCCGCAACCCGGAGGCGGGCCGGATCATCAATGCAGCCCCGGTGAAGAATATGAAATACACCGATGCCGTCGCCGCCTTGGTATCGGGGGGTGGATTGGACCCCTATCTGGCGAGTGACGCCTTTATGCTGTTTACCGTTCAAACCAAAAACGCCGACAAACAGGAGGCCTTGCTGAGTAATTTGCAGGAAGCCGCCGACGCCGCCGTGTTGCCGCACCACCAGAATCTCAATACCGAGTATTACGCGGTGGACGCACAAACTGTCAGCAATGCGCACCGGCATGGCATGACCGCCGGTAAATACTCCATCCTAATGGAGCTGCAACAGGTGGCGCCGGAAATCGATATCTCCGAGTACAGCCACTGCTCTATTGATGAGATCAAGGGCCAGATTGAGATGCACGCGGAAAACGGAAAGCATGGCCGCAATTCCGGCGGCGCAGGCCACGGTAATGCGCACCACTGATAAAATGAACCTCCTCGTTATATCAGGCCTCAGGGGGATACTGTGTTTTTTTAATAATCATAAGCTTGATCCCAGATGTCGGAATGCCACAACATACATCAAAACCCTGTAGCTGTGCAGTATAGTGAACGAACGTCAGGCATACGCCTGGACGGCACGCTGGAGCGTGCGCATTCATATATACGGTGCAAAGGCCGCTTAGCGGTCGCAGTCGCGCGTAAGCGCGAATACGTCAAAAATGATCCATTTTTGACGTTCGCTGAATATACGTTACCAGCCTGCGACAACATACTTTGATGCTACCTGTCCACGATGTTTTCGATATCGGATGTCCTGATCGACAAGGACGAAGTAGCCATGTCGATCAGCATCCAGATCCTGTGTCCGGACCAGGAGGTAGAAGCCGATCCCGTGGAGGCGTGCGTCTCATCCTGCGAAATTAGCGTTTCTAAACCGCACCTTCAGGCGGCGGTACAAAAAGTGCTGGAAATGCTTTTAACGTATAGGATTTCATGCTGTACCTGCCCGAGTTTCACCTATATGTTATATCCTTTATCCGGCGGTTCGGGTGAGATTTTCAACAGACCCTCAAAATTAGAAGAGCTGCGCGAGGATTATCAGCTGGATTTACACTGCGGTGGTGGAAAACCGCTGTTTTCATTCGAGATTGCCATCGGTATTGTGGAAAAGGCTGCAAGGAGGGTTCAAGATGCGTAAAGATAACAATATGGCCGTGGATGTAAGCGAAAACCCATTATATCACGATACCTGGAAGCTGATGAAGAAGTACCGGGATGTCGTTTGGAGCCTGGAGTTGTCCGTTCAGCAGGTGAAGAACAGTTTTGCACTGGAGTACGGCAGCAGCATCGAGGATTTTCTGGACTCGATTTACATTGCCGGCGCCGATTTAACCGGCAGTGACCTGGAGCACCATGCCAAGTGCATCGAGCGGAGCCATAAGATGCTCAAGCTGGTGGAGACGGCAGTGGATCTGCTTCGCAACAAGCATAAAAACGGCGAGGTGTACTACTGGATTTTGTATTACACCTACATCTCCCCCCAGCAGTTGCGCAATGTGGAGGAGATCATTGAAAAGCTGCGCCCTCATGTCCGCAACATCAGCTACCGTACTTATTACCGCAAGAGGCAGGAAGCAATTGAGGCTTTATCATCAGTCTTGTGGGGGTATACAACCCGTGAATGTATGGAGATTTTAGAGAGATTTTTCCCTGATGAAGCGAGTGGCACATAATTGGTACAAAGAATAAATTGGCACGGCTTTGCTATTTACTTTACTTGTAGTTTTTGAAGACATGAGAGCAAATGTTTCACTGTTTGAGAAAACGAGGGGAACGGGAGGACAGTTTGTCGATTACTGCATAAAAGTCCATCTTGATCATTGCTCGGGGCTTCCTCATTTTTATAGTAGAATTTAACACAAACAAACATCGGTGTACATATGCTCCAACTGACAATCAGTTTGAAAGATTGATTACGATTGCATATGGGGTTAGCTTTGTACCTGCATAGATCGCCGTAGGGCCGTACGCACCGCTAATTATCCCGATTGAATCGGCTTTGAAGGGAAGGATATACCATCCGATCATTGGTAGTCCTGATAACACCGTGAATATCATTGCCGCAAACTTCAGCTTTTTCATGACATTCCCCTTCGTTTTATGCATCTGAAACTGACTTTTTGATTGAAGATATGGCTGCCGCTCGAACGACCTTAGCATTTCTTTTCTATAACTGCAAAAATTAAGTCAATTTCTGGCCTTTATCCAATGCTGTTTTAGTCAAATAACGAGCCTGTGTTGGCGTGTTTCGTGCCATCATTTTCGGTATAGGACGCGATCAGCCGGGGAGAACGATTCGCGCTGTGATAGAACTTTTGC
>JAITVU010000340.1 GCA_031285645.1 Oscillospiraceae bacterium
CCGGCGTCTTTTGCTTCCTTTGTGACGAGACAAAGGAAGTGCCCGTCGCGGCATCAGCGACAAGCTTCGCCTTCGCTCACACGCTTTAAATAAAAAGGATATAGATTTCTTCGGTCCCCAATCTGTTGAAAAAACTTGAAAGGCGTCAGCCTTTCCGCGCTTTTTTGCCTCGTCAGCGAAATTCCCACCCGCTAATTCGGTATTTCTAATTTATAAATGCAAATTCTTAAACAAATCTTAATATTTTTAACGCTTTATTCTTAATCTGATTCCTGTTAATATAGCAATGTCGTCAGTAACCAATGCCTTAAGCGCAGTTAATTTATACTAGTTTCAGTTTAAAACAGTCCCGTCGACTGTTTTAAACATGTGGCACACGCCAATGTAGCCGCCTATACAGGCGGCCCAAACGTCGTTCATAATGGATTCCCGCGCATAGCGCGGATGCGGGCCGCGCCCGCTGATTTAAAACGGTGCAACTGTTTTAAATCGAATCCACTATATAAAGCAATACGGAAAGATGGTTGAATCATGGTCAATATTTTGATCTGCGACGATGACAGGGATATTGTCAGCGCACTCAAAATCTATCTCTACTCGGCGGAATACAACCTTTATGAGGCCTATACGGGTGCGCAGGCACTTGAGTGCGTGCGGAATAACGATATCCATCTTGTTTTAATGGATATCATGATGCCTGTTATGGACGGCATCGCGGCCACGCAAAAGCTCAGGGAGATCTGCAATGTCCCCATTATTCTGCTCACTGCCAAGAGCGAGGACGCGGACAAAGTGCTTGGTCTCAATACAGGCGCGGACGATTACATAACTAAGCCTTTTAACCCCGTTGAAGTCCAGGCGCGCGTGCGTTCCCACCTGCGCCGGTACACAGCCTTGGGCGGCCTTCCACCGAGCCCCGACCGCCTTTGCGTGGGCGGCATCGAACTGGACGACGCGTGCAAATCGGTATCTGTGGACGGGGAGGCGGTTTCGCTTACCCCCATCGAATACAGCATCCTTCTCTTAATGATGCAAAATCCCGGCCGTGTATTCTCGTCGGCCCAGATATACAGAGCGGTCTGGAAGGAAGAGACGTTCTCGTCGCAAAGCGCCGTCGCCGTCCACATCCGGCACTTGCGCGAGAAAATTGAAATTGACCCGTCCAATCCGCGCTACCTCAAAGTCGTGTGGGGACAGGGATATAAAATGGAAAAGGAGACGTATGTATGAAAAAGCTGTATTTAAGTCTCCCGGCTAAGGTCACGGCCATTTTTCTTGTCTGCATCCTGGCCGCTTTGTGTATGGCGTCCGGACTCATGGTCGCTTACATGGCTTATGAAGGGTATTACGCCGCCGACAGCAAAGATTATTACGACACATACTCCTTTGACAGCATAACATTCAGCTACGCCAACACGGCCTATGAATATTATACGGAGAATATACCGGCGGCCGGCATTCAGGACTATTTCGGCCCTGACAAAACCAATTTCGCCTATGAAATTGTTCCGGCCGACGAACCGGATACAGTGCTTGCAAGCAATTACATACAGGAAGAACCTTACCGCACGATGCGTATTCAGACCGACAACCATATCGTAAACTGTTTTGTGCGTGACCCGATCACAATCCAGGACCGCTACTATGAAACCTACAGGGTGTTTGAGCAGGCGTATCCCCTCCGTTTCACCGCGATTGCCGTTCTTATCCCGAGCGCCGTCCTCTTTCTGGCACTGCTCATCTTCCTTTTGTGCGGCGCGGGCCGCCGGCGGGATTCGGATGACATTACACTCAATATTCAGGACCGTTTGCCGATCGACCTCTACCTTGCGACGGCTGCGACGCTCATTGTGCTTCTCCTTTACGTTCCTCTTGACAATATGATCATGCGCAGTGTCTTTGAATGGGTGGTCATGGGTGTCTTCGCGCTTGCCGCTTTCTGCGTGGCGCTCGCCGCTTTAATGACGCTGGCGACCCGTTTCAAGGCGGGGCTGTGGTGGCGCAACAGCATTATATGGCGTCTTGCGCGTCTTGCAGTCAAAATCGTGCGCGCCGTGGGGCGCGTCGCCGTGCTGCTGCTGCGGGCCACGCCGGTTATATGGAAAGCAGCGCTCGGATTCTGCGCCGTAACACTCATCAATTTCATGTTCGCCTACATGTTCTTTGTCAATTACAGCAATATGGCGCTTGTTCTGGGCTTTATTTTCAACTGGCTGCTCTTCCTTGGCGTCTGCCTGACCGCGCGCAATATGCACCAGCTCAAAAAGGCCGGGATGAGGCTCGCCGCAGGCGACCTTGAATACAAGGTGGACACAAGATGGCTTTTCATGGATTTCCTTGATCACGCGCAGAACCTGAGCAGCATTCGCGAGGGGATGAGCGCCGCCATCGAAGAGCGCCTTAAAAGCGAACGGCTTAAAACAGAGCTGATAACCAATGTCTCACACGATATCAAAACGCCGCTGACCTCCATTATCAACTATGTGGATTTGCTGCAAAAGGAGGACTTGCCTCCAACGGCCACAGAGTATACTCAGATTCTGGACCGGCAAGCCATCAAGCTTAAAAAGCTGACCGACGACCTCGTGGAGGCGTCAAAGGCGTCGACAGGGAACCTGGCCGTCACGCTAAAAAAAACCGGCGTCCATGAACTTGTGGACCAGTCCGTCGGCGAGTATACGGCGCGTTTTGATGAAAACAACCTTGAAGCCGTGGTGTCGGCGCCCGAAGACGAGGCTTTTATTTTAGCGGATGGCAAATTTTTATGGCGCGTCATGGATAATCTTTTTGATAACGCCTGCAAATACTCCCAGCCGGGCACACGTGTTTACATCGAGGTTGCAAGAGAAAAGAGCGACGTCGCCATCAGGATTAAAAACATCTCACGGGATAAGCTTAATCTGGCGCCGGACGAATTGATGGAGCGCTTTGTCCGCGGCGACAGCGCCCGCGCGACACAGGGCAGTGGGCTCGGGCTCAGCATTGCCCGCAGCCTGACGGAGCTCCAAAACGGGCGATTTGGTATTGTCATAGACGGCGATTTGTTTAAAACCGAACTTGTTTTCGCTGAAATAAAATAATCACAATTCAGAATCGTTATACGTCAATATGGCGCCTCCGCTTGAACGTATATTAGAGCATTTTAACTTTATGATAAGGTGCGTTAAAATGCTCTAAAAACATGATTTAAATGGGCCATCCTTCTCGCCGCTGACGCGGCAACCGGAGGATATGGCCGAAGAGCAAAATGAACCTCCCCGGGGCAGAGACCCCGGGGTATCAAGCCGGCGATACCGGGCTGCGGCCCAAAAAGGGCTTATACCAATATCCAATTAAAAAGCAG
>JAITVU010000407.1 GCA_031285645.1 Oscillospiraceae bacterium
ATGTAGACGAGATGGCGCGCATATGCGACACTGTGGAAGCCGGAACCAAGATCATAAAAAAGGTAGGTACGGAAGTCAAAACAGCCGGGACTCCCGGTAAAAGAAAAAAATTGTCGGAGGATGCAAGACTCGGATTGGCCATTGTGATTGGGGCGGCGCTGTTTGTGACAGGTGAGATACTGGAGCGCCTCTACCCCATATTATCCCCGTTCATCTATACGGCGGCCTATCTTGTACTCGGCGGCGGCATTTTACTCAAAGCCGGAAAAAATATCATGCGCGGGCAGATTTTCGATGAGAATTTACTCATGAGCATCGCGACACTCGGCGCGTTTGCCATCGGGGATTTTGCCGAGGCGGTCGGCGTCATGCTCTTTTTCCGAGTCGGCGAATATTTTGAACACCGAGCGGTGGAAAAAAGCCGCGGGCAGATTATGGACGCCGTCGACATGCGCCCCGAGATCGTCAGCCTTGTTATGGGCGACGATGTCAGCGTCATACCCGCGGGAGACGCCAACGTCGGCGATATCCTGCTCGTGCGGCCGGGCGACCGCGTCCCGCTTGATGGCGTCGTCATAGACGGCGAGAGCCGCATCGATACGTCGCCTGTCACGGGCGAGCCGGTGCCTGTTGGCGTTGGCTTCGGCAGCGAAGTGATATCAGGCTGCGTCAACACGTCGGGCGCGCTGAAAATACGCGTTGAAAAGGTGCTGGAGGAATCCATGGTGACGCGCATTCTCGACAGCGTGGAGAACGCTGCGGCCAGTAAACCGAAAATTGACCGCTTCATCACCCGTTTTGCCCGCGTTTATACCCCGATTGTGCTGGCCTTTGCCCTTTTGGTGGCGGTTGTGCCGTCGCTGATTACAGGCAACTGGAGCTACTGGGTCTACACGGCCCTGACGTTCCTTGTCATCAGCTGCCCGTGCGCGCTTGTGCTGAGTGTGCCGCTGGCTTTCTACTCCGGCATTGGCGCCGGCTCGAAGAAGGGGATTCTTTTTAAAGGCTGCGTCACATTGGAGGCGCTTAAAAATATCAAAACCGTTGTGATGGATAAGACCGGCACGATCACAAAAGGGAATTTTGTCGTGCATGAAATCATACCCGCGAACGGCATGGATGATGCGGCGCTGCTGGCTCTGGCCGCAAGCTGTGAGAGCCAGTCGACTCACCCCATTGCGGGCAGCATCATGGCCGCCGCGCAGGAGCGGGGGCTCGATGTCGCGCGGCCCGTCGCCATTGAGGAAATAGCGGGACAGGGCGTGCGCGCCTCCACAGCGGACAGCGTGGTTTTGTGCGGCAACAGGCTGCTTTTGGAGAACAACGGGATCAGCTTGCCCGGCAGTATTGCCAACGGCGCCGGAACCGAGGTGTATCTGGCAAAGGACGGTTTTTACGAAGGGTATCTGAGCATCGCCGACACTGTTAAAGACGATGCGAAATCAGCCGTGTCTGCTATGAAGCGCCGGGGCTTGCGCACAGCGATGCTCACGGGCGACACAGAGAGCCGCGCGCATGCCGTTGCGGATGAAACAGGCGTGGATGAGGTTCACGCCAAACTGCTGCCGGGCGATAAGGTTGCCGAATTGCAGAGTATACGTGACAAAAACGGCGCTGTCCTGTTCGTGGGGGATGGCATCAATGACGCGCCTGTGCTGGCCGCCGCCGATGTGGGCGCGGCCATGGGCAGCGGCGCGGACGCCGCTATTGAGGTGGCCGATGTCGTATACATGACGTCGAGCCTCGAAGCTGTGCCGCAATCGCTCTCGATCGCGGACGCGACTTGCCGCATTGCGATGCAGAACGTGGTGTTTGCGCTCGCTGTCAAAGCCGTTGTCATGGCGCTTGGGCTGATGGGATACGCCTCGATGTGGATGGCGGTATTTGCCGATACCGGGGTGTCGTTGCTCTGTGTGCTCAACTCCATTCGTATTCTCTATAAAAAATAAGGTTTAAGCGGTAAAGAGGCGCAGCTTTTGGCTGCGCCTCTTTGCTCGTTTTTTGCCGGCGTCATGCTGCGGTTAAAATTGTGGCAGCGCCGCTTGAAGACGCGGGTATTCCATCGGAAGGCTTAAAAATGTCAATAGATATGAATAAGAAGATTTCCTTTTTTAAGATTGCCGAAAGCGTAGTTGTACAGAGCCGCAAATCCGCCGCGCTTTTTAAAGCGCGGCGCCACAGCGCATGCACACATGCACTGTGGCCCTTGGCGGCTTGCCGCCAAGGGGATTTGCGGCGTCAGGTCTGGCTCAAATTTGATGCTGGTGGGATGTTGACTTGCCGGTTAATGCGCCACTACTTCATTGTCTAAAGCGCCGCCGGTTTCAAAAGTGTGGATGTTCTCCATTGTCACAATGGCAATAGCCTGCATGGCTTCTCTGGTGAAAAAGGCCTGGTGGGACGTAATGAGCACATTGGGGAAGGAGAGGAGGCGCGCGAGATCGTCGTCAGGGATAATGTCGTTGGAAAGGTCCTCAAAGAAATAGTCACTCTCCTCCTCGTATACGTCCAGGCCCGCCCCGCCGATCTTTTTGGATTTAAGTCCTTCGAGCAGGGCGTCCGTGTTGACGAGTGCGCCGCGGGACGTATTGATGAGTATAACGCCGTCCTTCATTTTTTCAATCGTTTCGTTGTTAATGATGTGGTGGGTATCTTTTGTGAGCGGGCAATGCAGGGAAATCACATCCGAGCGCGCGATGAGGTCGTCGAGCGTTGTGTACTCCACATCGAGGCCCTGTGCGGGATAGGGATCGTAGGCGAGCACGCGCATGCGGAAGCCGTGGGCAATATCGGCGAAAACCTGCCCGATTTTGCCGGTGCCGATGATCCCCACGGCCTTTTCCTTGAGATCAATACCCATAAGCCCGTTAATGCTGAAGTTGTTGTCACGCGTGCGGATATAGGCACGGTATGTTTTGCGGTTAACCGATAAAAGCAGCGCGGCGGCATGTTCGGCCACGGCGGCGGGGGAATAGCTGGGCACGCGCACAACCCGGATTTTACCTTCCGCCGCTTTAATATCGACATTGTTATACCCCGCGCAGCGCATGGCGAGCAGGCCGATTTTATTTTTGTGCAGGATGTCGATGACTTCATCGGAAATAATATCGTTAACAAAGGCGCATACAACATCATAACCCGCGCTCAGGGGCGCTGTATCCACATGTAGTTTATAATCAAAAAACTTTATTTTATAGCCGTATTCGGCTGCGAGCGGTTCAAACCAAATGCGGTCATAGGGTTTTGTGTCGTAAAACGCGATTTTCATAAAGAACTCCTTAATCTCCCCGGTGAATGCCGGGCTTCTGTTTACAGCATGTAATTTTAGTATGCACATTTGCGGATAAAAAACATGCGTACAGGCGGATGATACCAGATCGCGAATAAAACTTAAAAAACAAAACGGATGTTTTGTTTTGAATGAAATGAAAGGGCCTGATTCTACGCCCTTTGAGGTGGTTCCATGTTGTCTTTAGACAAGGCCATGCGGCTGGCCGGCATTCGGTATGATACCCCTTCGGCTCATAATAGAAAAAGGAACGGCACACAGCCGTTCCCAAATCAGCGAGATATAAGCATAACGCCGCCAGTATTTATTGCCAACCCGAAAATTCGTCGTCATCATCGCCGGATTTATCGGAAAGGGCCTCATCAATAAGCTTTATCATTTCAAGGGTGCTCCTGAAACGCTGGACTTTTTTCTGATCGGTCCACGTCAGGGTTCCCTGCCATGAGGCGTTCTGCTGAAACTGTATTTGGACCACAAATGTTTCTTTACGACGTTTATCAACTGGCACAATGTCGTCTGGCATACGATAACCTCCATATATAATAAGCAAATACCGTCCTATCCAGTATGGCATGTTTTTGTCACATGGCGGTCACAAAAATGAAAAAAATCCTATAAAAATAAAATATTTATTACCGAAGAGCGACATATAATTCTATTTCTAATTGATATCCCAGCCGTACAGGACAGGCTGGCCGTTTGTATTTTGAACGGCGAAGTCCATGAGTTTAATTAATTCCAGCGTACTGCGAAAATCGTTGCTGCGATTGGCTTCCCGCCAGGCTACGCTGCCTTGCCATGTCGCGTTTTTGCGGTATTTAACCTGCAGCATGAATGTGGCGCACCGGCCCGTGTAGATATCATAATACTTTTCATCAAAATGTTTTGTGATGCTTTGCGCGTCAACGGGTTCGCGCCTTGTTGTTATTTCATCTTTTTTGCGCTCAAATGTGCGTTCGGAATAATAAGGCTGCGGATAACCGATGCTGTCGAAGAACTTATCCATAATGCCGATGATTTCCATGACGCCGCGAAACTCATAAATACGCGAAAAATAAGAGTTGAACATTTTCCCGTTAAATTCAAAATCATCCGTACTGTCGACACAAATCAATGTTTTAGTCACCATGCTGGGGAGTAACATAGAGCTACGAAGTGCCAAATAAATCACCCACATTTTATATTTAAGAGTTTTTACAAACTCAATAGCAAATCCAATGCAAGAATCAGCCCCGCAATTTATTTTTACTTGATCACAATCGAAATGCTATAAAGTTTTACAACTGTCAGACGAAGCAATAGTGAGGCGTGTTTTCATGGCAACGCCATTACAGCATGTCAATCGGATCGAGCGGCTGCACCCGGGATGATACAACCACACCCCGCGGGCGGTAACTCTGTTTATGTTTCTTTATAATACGCCCCATCACCATCTCACAATTTTCATATGTCAGCGTGGGCAGCATCAGCACATATTGTGTGGCTGAAAAACGGGAAAAGACATCCCCCTTGCGCAGGCATGTCTGGATAATTTCATACAGGCTGTCCATGACCTTGCTCTGGTTTTTCAGCTCGATGGGCTCATCGGGGTTTTCACTCTCAACAGTCAGCAGACTGATAAATATTGATTGTCCGGCGCGCGCCGCTGTGCGGGCTTCGAGCCGGTACAGATTCTTAAACACTTCATATTCGCAGTAAAAAGCGCCGTCCTTGTCGCCGGCTTCGCGCAGCTCTTCCTGAATGGTGTTGATGTCGATCTCCACATTATGCACGGTTTTGACAATATCCCTGTAGAGAGCGCGCATGGCGCTGGACGGGTTAACGCCGAGCTCGCGGAAAAACAGATCCGTGACAAAACTGTAGTGGGCAAGCGCCTGCGTCTGCTTCCCCTGGCGTACCATGGAAAGCATTAAGTATATGTGCGCGTTCTCCTCAAACTGATCGATGATCAGCGCTTTTTTACAGATCATTTCAATTTCCTGGTAGCGCTCGCGCGCGCTGAGAAGCTCCATAACGGCGTAAACGCACTTGAAGTACATAGAGCGGTAATAACTGCTGATCGGGATGACCCAGCTTTCATAACAGGAGCCGGGCAAAAAGTCGCCGCCGTAAAGGTTAATGGCGCTCATGTAATTTTCAATCCGCAGCTCATCGGATTTTGTCGGGTCCGACGCTTTTTTATAAAACTCCTCAAATGTTTCAATGTCCACAGTGCAGCTCAGATCGTTGTTCCACTGGTAGCTGCCCCTACTGTACACGATCATTTCCTTGGCGTAGGGCATATTGTGGGCGCTGAATGTGGAGCGGATCCTGTAAACAAGGTTTTTAAGGGCGTTGGCCGGATTATCAATGTCGTCATTAGGCCACAAAACCTCGATCAGCTCGTCCTGCGAAATTGTTTTATGGCGGAACGTGATCAGGTATTCGATCAGGTGCCAAAGCTGGTGTGTGCGCATGGCGCTGTCCTGTATGGCAGCCTCGCCAACAGATATACGGAATCCGCCGAACATTTTCACCAGTATCGGCATGTCTTTTGTGTCGGCTTCAAGGTTTTTCATAGAGACCTCCTGGGTTATTGTTACAGGTGTTTGGCAGACTCATCACAGTCGAAAGGCGGCTCAGTCACAAAATTGAATATTTTTTTCCGCGACATCAAAATTCTGTTTGCTATTTTACTAAGTTTATTATATAATAAAGAAACACATAATGCAACAATTCTGGTAAGGCGCATAAAAAAATGTGACACGTATTTTTTATCGGACCATCATCAATGTAAGGCATGAATAGCAGAGGTGTAACGGTTATGAAAAAAACAAAACGTCAGTATGGCAAATATATACAGTTGTTTCTGTATATGCTTGCAGCTTTCGCTATGGTGTTTTTAAGTTTGCCGGAGTTTATGGGCGCCAGCGCCGAAGTGTTTTCGCCGGCTCCGATGCGCGCCGGGGATACGGTTACAATAGACGAACAGCCCGTGCCGCTGAGCGAATCGGCCAGCAGGGTGCTCAAGCCCACGGCGCCCGGAACAAAGGTCCACGCCAACTCAAGCACAACCGTTGATGTATCCAATGTATCAGAGGGGTATATCATGGCAAAATATACGGGGACCGGCAGCAAGATCAAGCTCCAGATTCAAAAAAGCGGAAGCAAGTCTGTGTATACGTATAATCTCAGCACGTCCGGCAGCTATGAAACGTTTCCGCTGACGGGCGGAAACGGGAAGTATTCGATCGGCGTTTTCGAGAATGTTTCGGGCAATCAGTACGCCCAGGTGCTCAGCGCGAGCGTGGATGTGCAGTTGCGCGATTCGACTCTGCCGTTTTTGTATCCCAACCAGTATGTGAACTTCAGCGCGTCGTCCGAAACCGTCAAGAAATCAAACAACCTGGCGCAGGGGGCGTCGGACCAGCTGGGTATCGTTACATCGGTTTATAATTATGTGGTGAATAATATTTCATACGACACACAAAAAGCAAAGACGGTTAAATCGGGTTATCTGCCTGCCGTCGATAAAATCCTCAGCTCCAAAACAGGCATTTGCTTTGATTATGCCGCCGTTATGGCGGCCATGCTGCGCGCGCAGCGTATCCCGACAAGACTTGAAGTCGGCTATGTATCCGGCGGCGTGTATCACGCCTGGATCAGCACGTATATTAATAATGTGGGCTGGGTCAACAATGTGATTTATTTCGATGGGAAATCATGGAAGATGATGGACCCCACATTTGCGTCCAGCGGCGGGCAGAGCAGCCAGATCATGGAGTTTATCGGGAACGGTTCAAATTACAGTACCCAGTATATTTACTGAC
>JAITVU010000428.1 GCA_031285645.1 Oscillospiraceae bacterium
ATAATAAAACGCCTCGACAGTGAGATTGAAAAACTCATCAGTCAGGGCGTGACCGACTTTATATCCGGCGGCGCCATCGGTTTTGATCAGATGGCCGCGTCGCTTATCGTTGCCAAAAAGAAAATGGGGCGGGCAATCCGATTAATCTTTGCCCTGCCCTGTCACAATCAGGATATTCATTGGAGCGCGGAGCAGCGGCAGCTTTACGCCGGCCTTCTGGCCGAGGCCGACGAAATCCATTATGTGTCGGAACAATATTATGACGGGTGTATGAAAAAGCGCAACCGATATATGGTTAAGCGTTCAGCCTTCTGCGTCTGCGCCCTGTTACGCGGGTTTAGCGGCACGCAACAAACCGTAAGAGATGCAAAGCAAAAAGGTATAACCGTTATTAACGTGGCGGACAATTGAGTCTTTTTATGATTAAAATGATAAAAAAAACGTCTTGGGCAGACAAGCGGTCCTCCATGTGTTATACTATTCACAGGCGTTTCTGATGAAGCGAAGGGGTTTAATGCAGCTAGTCTTGCTGGAGAGAGGTTTATTTGAGTCTGCGAACAGTGAAAGCGGGGAAATTATGAGCAACATATATAGGGGCCGGACCGCATCCGGTGAGTCGAACCAAACGCTGCTTCAGATTGCACAGGCATTGCCCAGGCTTCGCCAGGAAGTGGAGCACGCAAAGAAAAACCGCGCCGGCAGCATGGACGCCATCAAGGGTGTTATTTTGACCTTGCTGGCTTTTCTTGAAGCCATGATCGCAACCTTAAACAATAACCCCGCCGCCAACGCCGTAAAAATAAAAAGACTACAAACGGAGCAGGCGCGCCTGCTGAATGAGTACCTGCGCATCGCAAACGCCGAAGAAGAGGGCGAGCTGGAGGCGTCGGACCATCAAATCAGCCTTGTAGAAAAAATTATGGCCTTTGTTTATCACGAGGTCAGATAAGATTATCAAACGATATAAGCTTTTACGGGAGGATTGTTACTATGGGTATATACAGGCAATTTACCGACGGCGAAGGCCAGTCGCATATTGAAGAACTCAACAGCGCCACGTTTGAATCGCTTATGGAGTGGACGGACGCCAACGCTTTCCGTTATCATGTACACGCGCCCGGCACATTCCTGGACTGGCACCCCTCTTCGGGCAAAAACATTATTGTGGTGCTCTCCGGGGCGATTGAAATTACCGTCACAGACGGCACAAGCCTTGTGTGCAAACCCGGCGACCTGCGCATGACCTCAGATACGGGCAAAGGCCATACGGGCCGCGTTGTTGGAAACGAGCCCTGCGCCGTACTGATGGTCCATTTGGGGGATCACGATTGACCCCCTTTCACAGTATTTTATTGAGAACAGCGGATTACGCGGGACATTAAACCGCATAATAACAAAAATGACTGATCAGCGCGGGAGATGAGATATATGCGTCTGCTTACACGCTCGGATTTTGACGGACTCGCATGCGGCGCGCTGCTCGGGGCGCTCGGCATTATGACTCATGGAAATTTGTCCACCCGAAGGATTTGCAGGACGGCCTTGTCGAGGTCACGGACAACGATGTCCTTGCCAACATTCCTTATGTGAAGGGCTGCAAACTCTGGTTTGACCATCATTCCGGCGAGAGCGCGCGTCTGTGAGACGGCGTCGCCTTTGAAGGCGCGAGCCGGCTGGAGGACAGCGCCGCCCGCGTTATCTACGAGTATTACGGCGGGAAAGACCGCCTGCCCCATTTTGAGGATATGATCAAAGCCGTCGACAAAGTCGACGCGGCCAAGATGTCGGCCGACGACATTCTTAACCCGAAAGAAAACGGACGGCTGAATTCAGGTATCAATCCGGGCGTTATATCGTAGCGATACGGTATAACGCCTTTGCTTTTCTTTTAATGTCTTATTAATTTACCTTTTAATCAGGCGGTTTAATTTAATGTAATATTAATTGACTTGAATACAGCGCATTTGTTACACTAATGACAGACCTTAACGGCATCACAGTGAGCATGACACTGTGAACCATGCGGCCGTTGCCCGGAAGTACACGAAAAGGGGAAACATAATGAAAATCAAGAAATTAAGACTGCGGTCCGCCTCGACATCCCTCATGATCGCCATCACGCAGATCGTCGGCGGCGGCACCATCAGTATTTTTTTTACGGTTGTCTATATCACGGCAAGGGCTTTGGAAAACATGGTCGGCAATCCCGCGATGGCGTCGCGCTTTTTCTTTCTGATTTTACTGGGTACGATGGGACTCATTATAAGAGGCATCTGGAACGCAGTGCTCTACGCGCGTTACCGCAAGCTGTTCAGGGCGATTATATCCCGCAACGGCGCGACGACCCTACAGCAGATCGCCAATGAGCTCAATACATCTCCCGCCAAAGTCCTGGCCGACATTGAATCCACCATCAACCGCCGTTATTGGAGCGGTTACGGCCTGACGGAAACCACATTGGTTCTTGTGGACGCCTCAAACAATTCCGGCACCGTCCTCTCCTCACCCGACATGACTTTTAAAGAGGGCCAAAAACGGTCGCGCTCCAGCTTATGGTTCTTTGCCGCGACATGGGCCGTCGCCCTGGCGTTCGGCGCGTTGTCGGTTTGGTATGGGCCCATCGCCGTCCTGATCCTATCCATCATCGCCCTTATTGTAAGCGCGCAGCTGTTGCCGCGCAAGATCCGCATTGAGCAAAAAATCCAGCGTGTAGAGGAGTACAAACCCGAGCCCGTGAAGACCGGCGACGAGGATACGGACGACCTGTTGGGCGAAGGCCTCGGCTATGTCCAGGAGCTCGTGGAGCTTGACCGCACCATAAATGATGAAAAATTGGATAAGCCCGTTAAAGAGCTGCTCGATATTACGCGCCAGATTTTCGATTATATCAAAAAAGCGCCGGAGAAATCAAAGCAGGTCCGGCAGTTTGTCAAATACTACCTGCCCACCACCATCAAGCTTCTTAAAAACTATGACGAACTCAGCCGCCAACCCGTCAAGGGCGAAAACATCACAGAAGCCATCAGAAAGATCGAGGGCATTATGGACGGGATTCTCTTTACCTTCCGCCAGCAGCTCGACGATCTGTACAGGGATAAAAACATTGATATTTCATCCGACATCTCCGTTATGGAAAATATGATCAATCAGGACGAACTGCTTTCGAACGCGGATGTCACAGATAAAAAAGCCGAATAGAAACCCCATGTCACATTTAACGAGCGCGGCATAATCCCTTGTTTCACTAAGACAAAAGTTTCACTGCGGGGATGCCTTAACCTCCCCGCATAAAACTTGCCTTTTTGCAAAAGGCCATCCGTGTGAAAGTGTTTATATACATTTATAGCAAAAGTAAAAAAAACCGTAAAAGAAGGCAATTATACCATAAATCAAGACAGATTTATGGTATAATAAAGAGTGATAATCGCCATACTCTCTATCACATATACTCTGTATACAACTCAAGCCGATGAAAATGATACTTGGCCGCTTCAGCGGCGGATCGGAGCCAATAATGGAACAAAACAACACCATCCCCAAACTGACCCTGGATGATTTGTCTGAAATTGAAAAGCTTGCGGAACCTGTTGCCCCTTCACTCACACTGGACCCCGCCGAGGAGGACAAGCTGCCTGTGCCGGAGGAGCCGAAACCGCTCGATTTGGAAAGCGGCCTCACAGACGAGGAAAGGGCCGTCGTCAGGGAGTTTTCAAAGCAGATTGACATCACGAACTCCACCCAAATGCTGCAATACGGCGCGGCGGCGCAGAAAAAAATGCTCGGTTTTTCCGAATCCGCCCTTGCCAATGTCCGGACAAAGGATATGGACGAGGTTGGCCAGATGATCTCCAACCTTGTTGGCGAACTGCGCGGCTTTAACGCGGAGGAAGAGACAAAATCCTTTCTCGGCTTCTTTAAAAAGGGTGGAAATAAGCTCAACCAGCTCAAAGTCAAATACGATTCAGTCGAAAAAAATGTCGATAAAATCGTGGACACGCTCGAAGGCCACAAAATGATCCTGCTCAAGGATGTGGCCATGCTGGATAAAATGTACGAAATGAACCTCGCCTATTATAAAGAACTGACCATGTATATCCTCGCCGGCCGCCAGCGCCTGTCCGAGATGCTGCAGACCGATTTGCCGGCCATGCAGGAAAAAGCGGTACAGAGCGGCAAGCCCGAGGACGCGCAGATGGCCAATGATTTCGCGGAACGCTGCAACAGGTTTGACAAAAAGCTGCATGACCTGGAACTGACACGCAATATCTGCATCCAGATGGGCCCGCAGATTCGCCTTGTTCAGGCCAACGACAGCGTGATGATCGAGAAAATTCAATCCTCGATTGTCAACACCATCCCCCTGTGGAAAAACCAGATGGTGCTTTCCCTCGGTCTCGCCCATTCGGAGAAGGCTATTCAGGCCCAGCGTCAGGTGACAGATATTACAAACGATCTGTTGCGCAAGAACGCCGACATCCTCAAGACCAGCACCATCGAAGCCGCTAAAGAATCGGAGCGCAGTATTGTGGATATCGAGACGCTCAAGCACACCAACCAATCCCTGATTGAAACGCTCGATGAAGTGCTGCGCATCCAGCAGGACGGCCGGCAGAAACGCCGCGACGCGGAGGGCGAGCTTCAGAAAATCGAGAGCGAGCTCAAAAACAAGCTGCTTGAGCTTCGGGATATCAGCACTACAGTCAGGAACTAATAATCATGCTGTAACCGGCACAAAGAAAGACCACTTCAAAACATATAATGTTTTGAAGTGGTTTTTTTATGTTCTATTTCAGGGCGGTGCCGGGCAGCACGGTTTTATAGCTGTATAGGTTTAAAAATATTCCCCTATTCTGATTGCACAACCACATTGTCTTTCCGAATATAGTTAAGTAAGTTTACAGCTCTGTTCCACTATATTCTTTGAGCAAAGGCGAGGCGTGTCGCTGCCAGGCGGCACCCTGCAAACAGACAAAAAACAAAGGGCCTATGACATATAAATATCCCACAAAAAGCCCCGTGTGAAAATTTTGTCCGGCCCCGGGCTCTTGTTTATGTAATTTTCAGAGAACCCGGCGGCATTTACCGCGTCGGCGGACAATCCGGCGGCACCAAGCACGGTTGTTTACCGTATACTGTATAGTCAAAGATTTTCGAATGACGACTTGATATACGGATACAGGATTGGATGTGTTGCCCATGAAAATCGGCGTTGCTTTGTCCGGTTGCGATGCCGGTGGACTGAGCGCTTATACCGTGCTTGAATATTTGGAAGACAGAGGCTATGATATTGAGATGGTATCGGCGTCCTGCGTGCCCGTGGCCGCGGCCATGATGTATACATGCGGGTTTGATGCCCAGCGCGCGCAAAAATCAACAGCGGCTTTTTTTAACAAATTTCATACCTCGGACACGGATTCGGTTATTGACGCCATATCGCAGAATTTTACCCGCGACGAGCTGAAGAACAACAAAAAGGCGGCCGTCAATGCCGTGAATGTAACGGATGGCCGGATTATCACGTTTACAAACGCTTTTTCTCTCGATACGCAAAAAATTCGGTCCTACCCCCTCGACGACGCTTATGATGCGCTGAGCGCGACAATCAGTCCCATGGACGGATTAGGCAGTTACCGATACAAAGATACCAAGCTGTGTGACTTCAGCGTTTGGTACGGCTGTCCGCTATTTCCGCTTAAAATGAGCGGAATCGAAAAAATCGTATCGATCGCCTTTCTGCCGGCGGTTCCGGACACGCCGTATGAGGTGCTTGTCAAGCAGGTGACGGAAAGCAACGCGCAAACCGCCGATGCCCATGTC
>JAITVU010000013.1 GCA_031285645.1 Oscillospiraceae bacterium
CCGCACGGCCTCCAAATCCTTAAATATGGTTTTGGCGTAGCTCACCGTCCAGCCCATCCAGCAATCGAACATCAGCTCGTAGTCGGGGCCCAGGGTCTCGCGCAGGGTCGTGGCCAGCGCCATATTCTTGCGCATGCCCTCAGTTCCGTCGTTGGGTCCGTAGCGGAAGAACCACTTCTGCGCCTTCACGCCCATATCGCGCACCATCAAGGCGCGTTCGGCGGCGCGCTTGGGTTCCACAGAGAAGCCGAGCGTGCTCATGTACGGGCGGATGCGGCTGCGTCCCCCGCCGAGCAGCTTGTAAACGGGCTGGCCAAGAATTTTGCCCTTGAGGTCCCACAGGGCGATGTCGATGGTGCTGATCGCCATCATCATCACGCCGCTGCGCGAATGGCGGTCAAACCGGCTTAAGATATCCCAGATCATGCGGTTTTCGAGCGGATCGCGCCCGATGATGTGCGGCGCTAAATTCTCCACCGCCACCAAAAGCTGCGAGCGGTACTCAATGGGCCCGTGAACGCCCTCGACGCCCTCGTCTGTTGTAATGGACAGAAACGCCGCCGAAAGCGTGCCCGTCCCCGCTTTGCCCGCCGCTTTGCCGCCGCGCGTGCGGATGCCCTGGCTGTATTCGTCGTAGACATCCAGAGGGCCGACGCTGCGGTCCTCGCTCTGGTACTTGGCCGTGTACGGCGCCGTGTGCCTGTAAAGCTTAACTCCGGTAATCTTCATTTCAGTTTCCTTTCCTGTAACTATAGTCAATATAAAACCAATGCAACCGGAAGACCGCTCCGTGCGGGTTATATCTCTTCTATATAAGCCACGCAGTTCAGTTTTTGCAGCTGCTCGATGACTTCGTAGTGCGGATTCCTTTTGGGCAGGCGCAGCGAGACCGTCGCCGCCACCGCCCGGCCCTCGCTGTATTTTGAGTTGATGATCTCGACATGGTCAACCTTTAACATGTTTTTATGGGCATGGTTAAGCAGCTCGCTGAGCTTTCCGTCATCGGTCAGCTCAACGTAGATATCAATGGAGCGCGAATTGGACACCACCTTGTTGTCGAGCTTGTGCATCACGGTGATGATAAAAAAGATGAAGAAGCTGCCGAGAATCGCCCCTTCGTAAAAGCCGATGCCGATCGCAAGACCCATGCAGGCGCTGGCCCAGAGCCCCGCCGCCGTCGTCAGGCCGATAACCTGGTGATGACGGGTCACAATAATGGTGCCCGCGCCAAGGAATCCGATACCGCTTATGACCTGTGCGCCCAAACGCGCGGGATCGGATTGATAGATCTCGGTAATATATTGGTTGGTGATCATGACAAGCGTCGCCCCGACGCAAACCAGCATATAGGTGCGGAATCCCGCCGCACGCCGCTTAATCCCGCGCTCGATACCGATAATACCCCCGCACAAAAGTGCCAGGGATAACCGGCAGAACACGGAGAGAACCGATATTTCAGATAACATTTCCCGTATTTGCGCGTACAAAACAAACCTCCGCAATCAAATGAGATTATGACTATATGCATCTTGTTATATTATAAATTCGGTCAGTCCCGCGGCTGCGGATCATTCACGGGCTTGTCGTGATGCGGCATATGGCCGTGTTCACAAGTCCCGTCGCAGCAACCGCAAGAACCGCCTTTTCTTTTGCGCGCCACAATGCCCCGGACAGCCAATGCCGCCAAACCAACTATTAAAACGATAAAAACAATATCAATCCCGTTCAATAAAACACCTCAATACTATAATAAAAATAAAACTACCGGATTAAAAGCCGCCCGGCCTGATAAATCAGCATCGCGGCGACCCACGCGATCCCGCACTGCGCCAGGACGATTCCCGCCGTCGCCAGCGCGGAGTTCATTTCCCGCTTGATCGCGGCCACAGCGGCCACACAGGGTGTGTAGAGCAGCGTGAATACCAGAAAGCTGAACGCGGAAAGCGGTGTGAACATCGTGCCCAGGGCGTCACCAAGACCCGCGACGCTTGTGCCGGTCAAAACAGCCAGGGTGCTGACAACAGCTTCCTTGGCGGTAAAGCCCGTGATCAGCGCGGTGGCGGCGCGCCAATCCCCAAACCCAAGCGGCGCGAATATCGGGCTGATGGCACGGCCCAGAGTTCCAAGCAGGCTGTATTCACTGTCTTCAATAAAGTTGAACTGGTAATTAAAACTCTCGAGGAACCATATAATGATGGTTGCCACAAATATAACGGTAAACGCCCGCACGATAAAATCTTTTGCCTTGTCCCACATCAGCAGAAGGACGCTCTTAACCGAGGGAAAACGATAATTGGGTAACTCCATGACAAAAGGGATGGGTTTGCCCCTGTGTGTAGAGTTTTTAAGCACCAATCCGCATATAATGCCCACAAGAATCCCTATAATATAAAGACCGATCATCACAAGAGCCTGGAATTCCTTAAAAAAAGCGGCTGTAAAAACCGCGTATATAGGCAATTTTGCGCTGCAGCTCATAAAAGGCGTCAGCAAAATGGTCATTTTCCGGTCCCGCTCGCTCGAGAGCGTCCGCGTCGCCATGACGGCCGGCACCGTACAGCCGAAGCCAATCAGCATCGGCACAAAGCTGCGCCCTGAAAGCCCGATTTTGCGCAGCAGCTTATCCATCACAAAGGCTACGCGCGCCATGTATCCGCTGTCCTCCATGATCGAGAGAAAAAAGAACAGCGTGACAATGATCGGCAGGAAGCTGAGCACGCTGCCCACACCGGCGAAAACGCCGTCCAGCAGCAAGGATTTAAAGACGGCGTTGAGCCCATAGCCCGTCAGCACTGTGTCCGCAAACCGCGTAAAGCGGTCTATTCCCTCGCTCATGAGGTCACTGAGCGGCATACCGATGACGCCAAACGTCAGCCAGAATACTAGGAGCATGACAGAGAGAAATACAGGGATCGCCAGGTATTTGTGCGTCAGGATATTATCAATGCGGATGCTGCGCAAATGCGCGACGCTCTCCCGCTGCTTCGTCACGGTCTTGGCGCACACGCCCTCGATAAAACGGTAGCGCATATCCGCGAGGGCCGCGTTTCTGTCAAGGCCCAATTCGGATTCCATTTCGCTGACCGTGTGTTCGATCGTATCTCTTTCATTATTATTGAGACCCAGGGCCTCGGCCATGGGCGCGTCGCCCTCAACAAGCTTTGTCGCCGCAAAGCGCGGCGGGATACCGAGCCGTTCGGCGTGATCCTCAACCAGATGCGTAATGGCGTGTATGGCGCGATGGATCGCGCCGGAACAGAAGTCGAGCCGTTTCGGCGTCCTTTTTTCCCCGGCCGTGAGCACCGCGCGCTCGACGAGTTCGTCGAGCCCTTCCCTTTTCGCCGCCGCGATCGGCACAACAGGAATACCCAATTCGGCGCTCAGAGCGTTGACATCGATGGTGCCGCCGTTTGCCCGCACTTCGTCCATCATATTGAGAGCTAAAACCATGGGCCGGCCAAGCTCAATAAGCTGTAATGTTAAATAGAGATTGCGCTGGATGTTGGTCGCGTCCACGATATTGATGATGCCGTCCGGCTTGTTCTTGATCAGGAAATCCCGTGTGACAATTTCCTCGCTGGAGTAGGGCCGCATGGAATAAATCCCCGGCAGATCGACCACAACCAGATCTTTCCGGCCTCTGATTTCACCGCTTTTCTGCTCCACCGTCACACCCGGAAAATTGCCGACATGCTGATTTGAGCCGGTCAGCTGATTAAAAAGGGTTGTTTTTCCGCTGTTTTGGTTGCCCGCCAGTGCCAGAATCAATTAGTCCAGCTCCTCAACCTCAATTTTTTGCGCATCCTCCAGACGGATGGAAAGCTCGTATCCTCTCAGATAGAGCTCTATAGGGTCCCCCATAGGGGCAATTTTCCGTATCATCACAGCCGTGCCCGGTGTCAGCCCCATATCGAGCAAGCGGCAGCGCAGCGCGCCGTCCCCGCCGACTGTGATAATTCCGGCATTTTTTCCTGTCTTCAGTTTATCCAGCGTCACAGTAATATAAATCTCCCTGTAATAAAAATAGTGTTCACGTGCGTATGCGACTACTCTATTATAGCGCCAACAGCACTGTAAATCAATGCTGCAGCGCTGTTGACTCAACAGAAGAAAAAGCTGACCTTGTGTACACTTGTAAAAAAAGATATAATCATAAAGAGACGGAGGTGATGACGATTAAATATACTTATAAAACACAGGGCGTCTGCTCAAGACAAATCAATATCGATGTTGAAGACGGTATCGTCAACGACATCTCTTTTGTCGCGGGCTGCAACGGCAACCTGAAAGGAATCGCATTGCTGGCAAAGGGACGCAAAGCGGAGGAGATAATCGGCCTATTATCGGGCCTGACCTGCGAATCGAAAAACACATCCTGTCCCGACCAACTCGCCCGGGCGCTATCCAGCATCCTTGAACAGGAGCGAAGGATACCGGACAAACCCGACACACCGGAATAAACGCATCCTCATTTCCCGGGAAATAAGGATGTGCGCTAAATATATGGCGCATCCGCCTTAAAAGCCGCGATCATGATTGTGTTCCAATGCGTTCATTGGACGTGCTTAAAAAGCGTACAAATAAAAGGTTTTCATTTGTGTAAAGCCAAAATACTTTACACTTCGGACTGAGGGCAAATTTGACAAAAGAAGGGGTTATATGTATTTATCCGAGCATTCTTTAAATACCAGCCGAGAAGGGTTTTATAATATCACGCGAAATGTGCGGCAGTCTCTTTCCGAGAGCGGTGTCACAAGCGGTATTGCTGTCGTATATTGTCCTCACACGACAGCGGGCATTACAATCAATGAAAACGCCGATCCGGACGTCACGCGCGATCTTTTGCTCGGCCTGAACAAAGCGTTCCCCGACCGCGGTGAATTCAGACATATGGAAGGCAACTCATCCGCTCACTTAAAAGCGGGATCGGTTGGATTTTCTCAGATCGTCATCATCAACGCGGGGCAACTGCTCCTGGGGCGGTGGCAAGGTATTTACTTCTGCGAATTTGACGGACCCCGGCAACGCCAGTTTTTTGTGAAGATTATGAGTGACTGAGGTGACGGCAGCAGTCTTAATGTGTGTTTCTCCCCCAAGCCGGTGCGGCCGCTTTTTCGTCCCGCGGCGATGTTATAACGATTCCAATAATAACACGGAAAAAAGCAAGATCAGTATTGGAATCGCATCAGGCAATTACCGAAAATAATCGTCCGTTTCTTTTCGGTAATTGATGTAATGTGCACGCGTCATAGTGTTTTATATGAGAGGAATTGCAATATATGAAGCTTGTATCATGGAATGTCAACGGGTTGCGCGCCTGTCTTAACAAAGGGTTTATGGAGGCCTTCACCGCCTTCGATGCCGACATATTCTGCGTGCAGGAGACTAAAATGCAGCAAGGCCAGGCGGAGCTTGACTTAAAAGGCTATGAGGAATATTGGAACAGCGCCGTGAAAAAGGGCTACTCCGGCACGGCCGTATTCACAAAACAAAAACCCCTGAGTGTCAATTACGGTATAGATATAGAGGAACACGACCAGGAAGGCCGTGTTATTACTGTGGAATATGAAAACTTCTTCCTCGTCAATGTCTACACACCCAATTCGAAGCGCGAACTCCTGCGCCTTGATTACCGCATGCAGTGGGAAAACGATTTTCGCGCTTACATTCTGAATCTTGAAAAAACAAAGCCTGTCGTCATATGCGGCGACCTGAACGTCGCCCATCAGGAAATAGATATCAAAAACCCGAAGTCAAACCGCCGGAACGCCGGTTTCACCGACGAGGAACGGGAAAAAATGACGGCGTTTTTGGCGAGCGGATTCATCGACTCCTTCCGCACGCTGCACCCGGACGAAAAGGACGCCTATTCGTGGTGGTCCTATATGGGTAATGCCCGCGCCCGCAATACAGGCTGGCGCATCGACTATTTCATCCTGTCCCGCCGGCTGCGCGAAAATCTTAAATCAGCCGCCATCCATCCGGATATCATGGGCAGCGACCATTGCCCGGTCAGTGTTGAAATCGACGTTTAGCTCAATTATATGCATTTGCGTCATAAACCGCTTTTAACTGGGCTGGACGGTTTATGCTGTTATGGGCTGTCTTCGGCGCCGTTTCTTTTATTCAATTGTTCCCCCGCCAAGCATATAGGGCCCATCATAAAAAACAACGGCCTGTCCCGGCGTAACGGCGCGTTGGGGATCATCAAAAACAACCTCGACGCGTCCTTCGCCGGTCAACAGGGAGACCGTAGCCGGCACGGCTTGATGCCCATATCTGATCTTGGCTTCCAAACGGCCGTTTAGCGGCGGCGGATTAATCCAATTCACGTCACAGGCGACCAGCGCGCGCGACCACACCGTGTCCGCGGCACCCAGTACAACCGTATTTGTCTCGGCGTCAATCGCCGAGACAAAAAGCGGCTCGTTCGCGCTGATTCCAAGTCCTTTCCGCTGCCCGATTGTATAGTGGCTGATGCCGGTGTGCCGGCCCAAAATCCGGCCTTGACTGTCGATGAAATCTCCGGGACTAGACGCGCACCCTGTGTATCGGTCGAGAAACGACGCATAGTCGCCATCCGGGATAAAGCAGATATCCTGACTCTCCAACTTGCTGTGAACACGCAGCCAGCCTTCCCGGGCCAGTGCGCGCACTTCCTCCTTATTGTAATCCCCCAGCGGCATTAAAACCGAAGCCAGCTGCTCCTGCGTGAGGTGATACAGGACATAGCTTTGATCCTTCGGCTCAAAAACGCCCTTGCAAAGCCTGTATGCGTCCATGTCACGATCGCAAGCCACACGGGCGTAATGCCCTGTGGCAATATAATCATAACCCAAGTCGCGCGCCATGTTTAAAAAAGCGCCGAATTTGATTGCCTTATTGCAATTAATGCAAGGATTTGGCGTCTTTCCGCAGCGATAGGAGGCGACAAACGGGGTCACAACCGCTTCC
>JAITVU010000038.1 GCA_031285645.1 Oscillospiraceae bacterium
TTTGTCTTTATTTCCGGGGTGTCGTCCCGCTATTCCAAAAACAATATAAAACGTGGACTGATTGTACTGGCTGTTGCTGCAGCCATGACAGTGTGCACGTTTTTTTTCATGCGCAGCCAGATCGTCGTTTTCGGCGTATTGCATCTGCTCGGTCTGTGTATGGTCCTGCACGGATTGGTTTATCGCGGTGGGGTGGAGAAATCCTCCGCTTTTTTTGGGTTTATCATCTGCCTTGTTTTATATGCCCTGACGTGGGGCGTCAGCGACGGCTACATCGGTTTTTTCGGCATTGCGCGCTTTATTGAGCTGCCGGATTTTTTGCATCGTCACTATTTCCTGTCCCCGTTAGGCTTTTTAAGTCCTGATTTCTACTCGTCGGATTATTTTCCGGTATTGCCCTGGCTCTTTTTGTTCTTTGCGGGTTCTTTTCTGGGCGTCGCTTTCAGGCAGGGCAGCATGCCGGGTTTCTTTTACCGCAGGCACAGCCTTTTTTTGAGACGGATCGGGCGGCATACATTGATCATTTATATCCTGCATCAGCCGGTTTTATATGGCTTGTTGACACTTGTTTTCATGGTATTGGAGAAAAGCGGACTATACATAAGGTAGAATGTTCCAGATTGTATACGAGGGGGAATTTGCCATGACGGTTTACAACGCCGAGTTAAAGGATTTTGATGCGATCTTTAGCCTTCTGGAACAGTTATGGCCGGGGCGCAAGCTGGATAAGAATGCACAGGAGGGCGTGTATCGCACAATGCTGTCGGCGAAGGGCGAATATAGTTTGTGCGCGCGGGCGGGCGGCGATATAGCAGGTTTTTGCGCTTTTTCTTTGATGAATAGTTACTTTCATGAAGGCCCTATTTTTTATATATCCATTCTGGTTGTGGATGAAAAGCACAGGCGGCAGGGTATCGGGAAGGCGCTGATTGATCATGTTAGGGACTTTGCGGCGCAAGAGGGCATAAAGGCCATTGAGCTGGACTCCGCATTTCACCGGAAAGGCGCCCATGCGTTTTATGAATCCCTTGGGTTTGAAAAAGATTGTTACCGTTTCGTCGCGGCTTTATGACGCGTATGCGTCGACAAGGAAGCATAGCAAAGCGAATGCCCATAAGCCATGGCGATGAAACAAGGGACTGTTTCAAACCGCACTATGCATAAATCTTCGCTGGCAAGTCTGACAAAACAAGTAAAAGCTCCGGGCGGATGCAGCGCCCGGAGCTTTTACTTGTTTTAACCGCATAGCGATGCGTTTTAGGTAAAACGCGTTCTGAGCGACGTTTTTATACTAATCCACATTTAAATCCTACGAAACAGAGCGATGCTTTCTTTGAGAAGAAAGCGTTTTGAGCGATAGTTGAGTAGCTGATTCTAAAAGCGGATTAGTATTATCGCTCTTTTTAACGGATATTGGTATTAGGCGCCTTTGTTTACCCGCGAGGGGGCCTGCGCCTTTTTATCGTCCTCGCGCCTGATGTCGGCGCGCTTGATCTTGCCGCTGAACGTCTTGGGCAGCTCGTCGACAAATTCAATGATGCGGGGATATTTGTAAGGCGCGGTCTGCTTTTTGACGTATTGCTGGAGCTCCTTGATCAGGTTCTCCGAGGGCTCAAAGGCCTTTGTGAGAACGATTGTCGCCTTAACGACCGTGCCCCGGATGGGATCCGACGCGCCGGTAACGGCGCATTCCATGACCGCCGGGTGCTCCATGAGCACGCTTTCAATTTCAAAGGGGCCGATGCGGTAGCCGGAAGCCTTGATAACGTCGTCGACGCGGCCGACATACCATAAATAGCCGTCTTCATCCATCCAGGCGGTATCGCCTGTGTGGTACAGGCCGCCATGCCAGACTTCCCGCGTTTTAAGCTCGTCACGGTAATACCCTCTGAAAAGGCCCACCTGCCTTTTGCCCTCCGGCACACGGATGACAAGCTCGCCGATTTCACCGTTGGGCACGATGTTGTCGTCGGCGTCCACAAGCGCGATGTCATAAAGAGGGGAGGGACGGCCCATCGAGCCGGGACGCGGTTCCGTGCCGTCCAGGTTGACGGTGACGGCCGTCGTCTCGCTTTGGCCGAAGGCCTCCATGATTTTAAGGCCTGTATACTCATAAAAACGGTTAAAAACCTCGGCGTTGAGCGCTTCTCCCGCTGTAGTGGCGTGGGTGATGGAGGAGAGGTCGTAGCTTTCCATGCCCTCTTTGATGAAGAAACGGTAGATGGTGGGCGGGGCGCAGAAGGTCGTCACGCGGTATTTGGCGATGGCCGCCATCAAATCCGCCGGGACAAATTTTGTGTAATCGTAGACGAATATGGCCGCGCCCACGAACCACTGGCCGTAAATCTTGCCCCAGGACGCCTTGGCCCAGCCTGTGTCGGCAACGGTGAGGTGCAGCCCGTCGGGTTTGATATTGTGCCAGTATTTGGCCGAGCTGATGTGCCCGATGGGGTAGCTGTGGTCGTGATAGGCCATTTTGGGATTGCCCGTCGTGCCTGAGGTGAAGTACATAAGGAGCGATTCATCCGCGAAAGTCTCCACGCGCTCCAGCGAATCGGACTGTGCGTCAAGGGCGTTGTTGTAATCGACCCAGCCCGCGCGGCCGGCCCGCGCGTCTTTTGAACCGGCGACAAGGAATTTGGCTTTGATGCCGCCGTATTCGGCGCAGGCCGCATCGATGGAATCGGCGACGTCCCCGTCCGCGGTGGCGACAATATAATCAACCTCCGCCGCGTTAAAGCGGTAGATATAATCTTTGGTTGTGAGCATGTTGCTGGAATTGATGGCGACGGCTCCGAGCTTGTGCAGGGCGAGGATCGAGAACCAGAACTGGTAATGCCGCTTAAGCACCAACATGACCATATCGCCTTTTGTAATCCCGTGAGCGCGGAACATATTGGCGGCCTTGTCGGAATAGCGCTTGATGTCGCCAAATGTGAAGAAGCGTTCCTCGCCCGTTTCGCTGCACCATATCATGGCGCGGCGGCCGGGGTCGTGCCGGGCGATGGCGTCCACAACATCATAAGCAAAATTAAAGTGTTCGCCATATACGGGCTCAAAGCGTGTTAAAACGCCGTTGCCGTCAAATTCTTCGTTGCAGAACTGCTTGTAAAAAGCGCCGATATCCATCGTAACTCCTCCATTGGTTGAGACGCAGAAAAACAAAAAAACCCATCCCATAAATATGGGACGAGTTTTACCCGTGTTACCACCCAAATTGCCGCCGAAAAACAGCGACCACTCAATTACGGATTCAATCAAATCCTCGGCCTTTAACGCTGCCTTTGCGTAGGTATCTACTCACAGTTTGCTTTCTTACCTCTGATCAGGGGTTACAGTGTTCCCTCCGCCGCCGGTTCGCACCATCCACCGGCTCTCTGAAGACGAAATCTGGAGACACCCTCCCCGTCATTGCTTTTATAATATTAAATACAGTTTATCAGATCACAATAATTATGTCAACAGGAAATTCACTTTAACATTTTAATATGCTAATATAGTGATTGACTAATAAGTTAAAGTATGATATACTCATATACGTTGGATATATTTTCAGAAGAACAGAGTCGGCAATACTAAAATAATAAGAAGGACAGGCGCGCGGCCCATGCGAATTTCATCGTCGTTTTGTGCCCGCCCTGACGCATGGGCTTTGTGATGGATAACACCTTTATCAGAAAAAAAGACGAAACCGTGACTCAAGGGTTGCGCGCGCTCTTCGAGCGGCGCGGCTTCACGCAGGTGAGGGTCAATCAGTTTGAAGATTATGACATGTATGTGGAAAACCGCAACTTTCTGGACAGTGACAACATCATCACGTTTATGGATATGGATGGAAAGCTCAAATGCATGAAGCCGGATGTGACGCTTTCCGTGGTGAAAAACATTGCGGCCGGACGCATGGCCGGCTGTGAAAAACTCTATTATGTCGATGAGGTCTGCCGTTTGTCGCGCGAGAGCCGGGAATATAAGATGCTGGGCCAGGTCGGCGTGGAACTGATCGGACCCGCGGACGCGCTCGCCAATCTCGAAGCCGTCGATCTGGCGCTTGAAAGCCTGGCTGTCATTGGCGGCCGCCATGTGCTCGACATATCTCACCTTGGTTTTGTTTCGGGCCTGCTCGACGGGCTTGTGGGCGAAACAGTCCAAAAAGACAATATCATGCGCGCTCTGCACAGTAAAAGCCCGCACATTATTGACAGGCTGCTGGCGGATCAGCATGTCTCCGAAAGGGATCGCGCGCGGATAAAAACATTGGCGGGGCTTTCCGGCCCCATACTGGATATTTTGCCCCGGGCGGCGGGATTGATCGACGGCTCTGCGATGCGCGACGCTTACAGGGAGCTTGAGCTGCTTGGCGAGATGCTGATCGCCTGTGGGTCGGCACGGCGCGTCAACCTGGATTTTTCCGTTATCAACGATCTCGATTATTATAATGGCCTGATATTCCACGGCTATGTCGAGGGGTTGCCGGACGCCGTACTGACGGGCGGGCGTTATGACAACCTGAT
>JAITVU010000041.1 GCA_031285645.1 Oscillospiraceae bacterium
CAGAAGGCCCTGCTCACGCGCCTGCTTTATGGCGGTTTTAAGGCGCTCGATCGCGAGGGGATACTCGGCGCGAATATAGATAATCCCCTTGTTCGCACCGACCGCATAGCCCGCTATGGCCATCGCCTCAATAATACCCTGCGGATCGCCCTCCAGAATGCTCCTGTCCATAAAGGCCCCGGGGTCCCCCTCGTCGGCGTTGCAGATCATATACTTCTCATCGCCCGCACTCGCCCGCGTAATTTCCCACTTAAGCCCCGTGGGAAACCCGCCGCCGCCGCGCCCGCGCAAACCCGAATCCTTGATGATCCCGATCACCTGTTCGGGCGTCATTGTCGTCAAGACACGCCCGAGCGCTTCATATCCGCCCATAGCGATATACTCGCCGATATCCTCGGGGTTGATCAGCCCGCAGTTTCGCAAAGCAACGCGCATCTGCTTTTGATAAAAGGGCATCTCCTCATGGCGCGTCATTTTTTCCTGTTTGATGGGCTCAATATACAAAAGCCGCTGAACAATCCGGCCCTTGATAATGTGCTCCTCCACAATTTCCTTGACGTCTTTAGGACCTACTTTGACATAAAAGACATTATCCGGCTCAATTTTGACGATCGGTCCCTGCTCGCAAAATCCAAAGCAGCCGGTCCTGATGATTCTGACCTCACCGTCATATCCCTTCGCCTTGATGATCAGCTCAAAATTGCGTATAACCTTCTCGCTGTCGCTTGACAGGCAGGCCGTACCGCCGCAAATGAGGATATTGCACCGTACAGGCATTTACTCACACTCCTATGCCCTAAAATAATCCATCTTAAAGTTACTTAATGTTATATCCTTTCAAAATCCACATCGATCATCATTTCCCGCAGCGGCTTATTGCCGATGATATGGTTTTGAACAATGCCGGCCACTTTATCTTTTGTCACCTTGCCGTAGGCGCAGGGCTTTTCATCCGGTATGTGGATCATGACAATGGGTTCCATCTGGCAATAGCCGATGCAGCCGACAGGTACGACCTTGACATTGTCAACCTGTTGTTTCGCCAGCTCGTCGAGAAAGGCGCTCAATGTCTCCCTGGCGCCGACGGCAATGCCGCATGTCCCCATCCCGACAAGTATCTGTATCTGGTCGCCCTTATAGTCTTCCCCATGCCTCAAATGAACCCTCGATTTGTTATCTTCTCTTATTTTCTGTAGTTCCTCAAGCGTCTTAATCGCCATTCAGACGCCCCCTCTCATTCTTTTTTATCCCTACAGGAGTCGAGTATTTTTTCAATATCGTCTTCCGTCACCCGGCCGTAAACCTTATCGTTTACCGTCACAACGGGCGCGAGCCCACAAGCGCCGACGCAGCGCACATCCTTATAATCAAAAAGGCCGTCATCCGTCGTCTCTCCGGATGCAATGCCCAGTCTCTCTTTAATACTGTTGGCGATCTTCTCAGCCCCGCGCACAAAACAGGCGGTACCCATACAGACACTGATGCTGTTTTTCCCCGGCGGCTTCATGGTGAAAAACGTATAAAAGCTGACGACCCCGAACACCTCCGCGCCCGGGATATCCAGTTTCCGCGCGATAAAAAGCTGTACATCCCGCGGAAGATAGCCAAAGAGTCCCTGCGCGTGATGGAGCACTTCGATCAGCACGCCGTCCCTACCGTCCAACGCATCGATGAATTGTCCAAGCGCTTCGAGCTTTTCATGGTCGACTTCTTTTTGATCTTCTCTGACCGCTGTTTTATTTTCAGCCAAAACCAACCCTCCATTTATATACATAACAGAAACTGAATCTTTGTCGCCGTTTCCGGTTATTTGTTTTTACCCGAAATGACTATTCTGCTTTCAATAGTATGACCCGGCAGACATGATTTCATGATAAAATTGATAAAAGAGCATAAAAAAACAAGCCTGCAATACACCGCGGGCTTGTCGTCATTATTATGTTATCATCAAAATGCGGAGTAAAACATATAAAGACCAATGAGCAGAATGAGAAAACCCGTGACATATTTGGCCACTTTGCTGAACGTCCCATATTTGTCGCTTCTGGTCAGTTTCCCTACAAAGCCGTAGGATGTACCCGCGACGACAACGAGCACGCTGTGCCCGACTGAATACAAAAGCAACAGTAAAATACCCCAGAGCAAATTCCCGCCTTGAGCGACCACCCCAAGGAGGACGACAAGCATCGGCGTCGCGCAGGGCGAGGAAAAAACGCCGCCCAGGATACCGGCAATCAGGGCGCCGATATAGCCGCGCCTCCTGTTCTTGGATGTCAGGTAAGTGGACGGGATGAACTGGAATATTTCCCAGGTCTGAAGCGCCATCATGACCATGAGAATACCGAGAAATATATACCACCACCGCCCCGCGCCGCTGATGAGCTTGCCCATCAGGGAAGCCACGGTGCCCAACGCCGTAAATGTGACGGCCATGCCGCCCGCAAACGTCAGGGACAGCCGAAAAGCCTTGCGCGCATCATCGTTGGCCGCGCCGCCCACATAACCCACGACCAGCGGGACGGTTGAAAGGCAGCAAGGCGTCACGGATGTTAAAACACCGGCCAATAACGCCAAAAGCGGCGCGATCCAAACGCCCTGTGTGATGAGGCCCGATAAAATATGCTCCCATTCGTGGATCAAATCATGCACTATGCCTCCACCCCCATTTCGCGCAAAACGGCGCGCAGCGCGCTCTCCGTCATCAGCCCCTCATGCGCCGTCAACGCGTGGTCTCCCGTATCCCTCGCCGTATAGATCATCAACCGCATGGCCTCAGGATCATCGGGATTAAACGGCAAACCGTCCGCAGTGAAAAAAAACTGCGTTGGAATCGCGCGAATCGGGTAATCGGCCGTGATTTCCGGAAGCACCTCGGTATCCACAATGCGAATAATAGCCTTGCCTTGCAGCTCTTCATTAAGCTTTTTAAGCGTCGGTTCCATTTCCCGGCAGGGCTGGCACCATCCGGCGCTGAAATCCAGCACAATCGGCAAACCATAAGCGCTCAAAGCCTCAAGGTCAAAATCCGAGGTTACATCGAGGGCAAAATCGGGGTTGATGTCCGCGGGAGAATCCGCTTCTCCCCTGTTTTTCAGTATCCACACAGCAATAACAGCCAGCGCAATCAGCACCGGAACACAGATCTTAACCGCCAGGCCCGGGCCATTTCTTCTAACTTGCTCGTTTTCCATACTCTCTCCTTTGTGATGCCTGTCAGCGCATATTCAGTTTGTAAAACTGTTCAAGAGTCTTAATAAAAAAAGACCGCCAGCCCTTTTTACTGTAAAGCGCATAATCGATCGTCATTAGTATGCTGCCCAGAACACAGGCGATGATATCATACATGGTGTCAAAAACACCTGTTGTCTCCGTGTGCTGAGAATCGTGCCCCGTAATAAGATAGCCGGCAAACTCGCCTATTTCCCACATAACCGCGATCATCATGGAAAAGCAAAAGGCAAATGCAAGCTGTAAGAGCCAATCCGATTTTATCCGGGCGATACCCTGCTTTTTGATCAGGCCGTAAATGCAGTAGCCGACCATCGTGAAAAGAACACCTGAAAGGCCGTGAACAAAGAAATTAAAAAACGGAAAACGCTCGTACCAATCCAGCGCTGTCCCAAGGCTGAACGCGAGAAAACAAAACAGCACGATTAACACATGAAAGCGCCAATCCAGTTCAATGCGCAGCAGCTTCTGCCCCACGGGCGGGATCAGCAAAAAGAGGAACGTAACAGGGCCCAGTACCGCCATGCCGAACTGGTTATAATATAGACCCTTGATCAGAATATAGACACCGGATAAAACGAATATCAAATTTGTGATCAGTTTTATTGCGCCGCCACTTCGTTTGTCCATCACAATACAGTCCCTTCGCCGCCTTAATTGACCGCGGACGCTTTTTTGAGCGCCACCACAATATTTCGATTTATGGCCTGATCCACCCGATGTTCAAATGCCGCATAAGCGCCGCCTTTCAGCACATGAAGGCCCGCTTCCGCCAATATATGGGCCATTTGATCATAAGGCAGCAAAAACTGATTCCACGACAGGGCCAGCGCGCCGCCCGGACGCAAAACGTCATGCCAGCCCGGCAGACATTGGCGCAGCAGTTCGCCGGGGTGCCTTGTACTGGCGCTTTGCTTGCCCCCTGTCGCGTTGCCGTGGGCGATGCCGTATGGCAAATCTCCCACAATAATGTCAAAGCTGTTTTTCCTGAAATATTTGTTTGCAAACCGGCTGTCGCCCGAAATAAACACAAGATTTTGGCGATCCGTTTCTGTTTTAAAGGCCTCTTTGGTCGCCGCGAAATCAATACTGTGGACAGTCGCGCGATAATCGGGCGCATGGCCGCTGAGACGCTCTTTATGGGCTGTATGCTTATACCGGCCCGTTTCAAGGTATTTTTTGAAGAATACTGTAAATTCATGCACGGGCTTTTCATTAATCTCAATACCGGCCGCATCAAAACCTAACGACAAAGCCTCAAGCAGGGTTGTGCCTTTTCCGGCTACAGGATCGAGCAGCCTTAATTTACTGCGGTCCTGTTTTTGCGCCGAGTGAAACGCCACATTGATCATCATTCTTGTAAAGAGTTCGTTGGTCTTGCCCGCGTATTTGAGCATGCCGCCTATTCCCTGGCCCAAATAGGCGCCGTTCGTCTTGGCAACGGGAATCAGCTGCTCCCCATCCACAGCCTTGCGGCGCTCAAATAAAGCGTAGACAAACGACATCTGCGAGAGGATGTCAATATCCCCGCCGCCGAGGGGCTTTTCACAGGTGAATGTGATGTATGGAATACCCGCGATGTCCTCCGTTTTTATGTCGTCACACGGCGATTCCATACGCTCCCGGGCGATTTCAAGCTCGGCGACCGACAATGTAGAGGCGGCGGAAAAATAAACACGGCTGTGCCCCGGGTTCGCCAACACGGCATAATGAATCATATTGCGTCGTCACTCCACTTTATACTTAATTCATATATATGGCAGCCGCATACCGCATCATCATCCAAGCGCCGTATCAAATTGATATGGGCTTAAAACTGGTCGAGGGAACATTGATCCGCCACAGAATCAGTATATCGTTGTATCAGATAAAATACAAGACCCGCGCTTTTTGCTTTTAATCCGGAATTTCGTCATAACGTGTCTATTCATAGCAAAGCCCGATAACGCCGCGTGATATTTCAGTATGCAGCAGGAATAGGCCGCTTCGCGGCACGCGGCGTTCTGCCGTTTGAACAAAACGTTGTTGCAGTTTTGCTCCTATTCAGCTATAATAAACGCAATAAAGATTTAAGGAGTGACAGCCCATGTCCAAAATAAGCGAAATTAAGGCAATAGAGGTACTGGACTCCCGTGGCAATCCCACGGTGGAAGTAGAAGTCATCACAGAATCCGGCGCATACGGGCGCGCCATGGTCCCCTCAGGCGCATCCACTGGCGAGCATGAAGCCATCGAACTGCGCGACGGCGATAAATCCCGTTATCTCGGCAAAGGTGTTCTCAAGGCCGTTGCCAATGTCAACGACATCATCGCGCCGGCCCTGATCGGTAAATACGATGTGACTCAACAAACCCTGATTGATCACACCATGATGGCCTTGGACGGCACTGAAAACAAAGGCAAGCTGGGCGCGAACGCGATTCTCGGCGTTTCCATGGCTGTTGCGCACGCCGCCGCCGACTATCACGGTTTGCCCCTGTATCAGTATTTGGGCGGTTTTAACGCCAAACAGCTGCCGACACCGATGATGAACATCCTCAACGGCGGTTCCCATGCGGACAATTCCGTTGATTTCCAGGAATTTATGATCATGCCTGTCGGGGCCAAAACCTTTAAAGAGTGCATCCGCATGGGCGCCGAGGTTTTCCACGCGCTTAAAAAGGTTTTGCACGACAAGGGTGAGAATACGGCTGTCGGCGATGAAGGCGGCTTTGCCCCCAACCTTAAATCGAACCGCGAAGCGATTGAAGTCATTGTTGAAGCCATCAAAGCCGCCGGTTACAGGCCGGGCGATGATGTCAAGATCGCCATGGACGTCGCCTCCTCCGAGTTTTACAACAAGGAAACGGGCAAATATGATCTCGCGGGCGAGGGCCGCAGCCTGAGCGCCGATGAGATGATTGATCTCTATGAGAGCTTCCTCAACGAGTTCCCCATCATCTCCATCGAGGACGGCCTTGATGAAAACGATTGGGACGGCTACAAAAAGATGACCGCCCGCATCGGCAGCCGCGTGCAGCTTGTCGGCGACGATTTCTTTGTCACCAATACCAAGCGTCTGGCCAGGGGCATCGAGATGGGTATGTGCAACTCCATCCTCATTAAAGTTAACCAGATCGGCACGCTGACCGAGACGTTTGAAGCCATCGAAATGGCCAAGCGCGCCGGCTATACGGCCGTTGTGTCCCATCGCTCGGGCGAGACGGAGGATGTCACCATCGCGGATATCGCCGTCGCCACGAATGCCGGTCAGATTAAAACGGGCTCCATGAGCCGGACCGACCGCATCGCCAAGTACAACCGCCTGCTCAAAATCGAGAATATGCTGGGCGATGAGGCTGTTTACGACGGCCTGAACTCCTTTTACAATCTAAAAAACAAGTAACCTTTATAAAAAAAGCCCCCTGAGAGGCGGCTGAATAAAACAGCATAGGCTTGATTGTGTGAAACGGCATGGCTTCGGCTATGCCGTTTCACCGTTTCGCAGGCTATTCAGCAAGGAGTATGGAAGTATCCCGATGAAGTCATAGGAAATATCAATGTCCTGCACCCGGTGTCCACTGGACTTGTCCGGGGCGTGAACATACACCGCTTTCACCATCTCATTCAAAATGGTTGGGGTAAGCTCCTGCAAGTGAAGATATTTCCTTGCCTTGCTGATAAACCTATCAATGTTTTCTGCCTGTTCTTCCTGCTGCGTAATTTCTTCGTCCAGTCGCAATAGCTTGTCCTGTAAATCGTTCTGCTCCTGCTCGTAATCGGCAGAGAGCATTTTGTACCGGCTTTCGGACAAATCGCCTTTGTCCCTATCTTCGTAAATACGCTTGAATAAACGGTTTAGTTCCTCAATGCGCCGCTCCGCTTGCGTGTACTGTTTGCGTTTCGCGGCAAGCTCCCGCTTCGCTTCGGCCTTGTGCTTCGCACCCATTGCTTGCCGGAATTGTTCTTCGTATCCCGCGACAATGGAAAAGACAAGCTGCATATGCTCCAAAACGCCCTGTTCCAACACCACCGCACGGATGAAATGCGTCGCACAAACCTCTTTACCTTTCAGCCTTGAAGTGGAACAAACAAAATGGTCTTGCCGCGCTTCAAAGTTTTTGCTTGTGCAATAGTACAGCTTTTCCCCGCAATCGGCACAGCGAACGATACCCGAAAATAGATTGGTCTTTCCCGTTCGCGTGGGTCTGCGCTTGTTCTTCCGCAAGCCCTGTACCCTCTCCCATGTATCGGGGTCAATAATGGCTTCGTGAGTATCTTCAAACACCTTTTGTTTATCCACAGAATTGTAAAGCGTCTTTTTGGATTTATAGGACTGCTTAAAGGTTTTGAAGTTTACCGTATGCCCTTGATATTCCGGGTGTTCCAGTATCCCCGCAATTGTTTTATTGTCCCACTTACAGGGATTATCAGGCGGCTTTGCAGGAGTGGAAAGCCCTATTGATTGCCAGTAAGCGGCGGGAGTGAAAACCTTGTCTGTTTGCAGTATCCGGGCAATTTGCGACGGGCCGTAGCCCTCAACGCACAGGCTGAAAATGCGGCGCACAACTTTGGCGGCTTCTTCATCCACCACCCACTGTTTGGGATTGTCCGGGTCTTTCCTGTACCCATACGGGGGATTGGTGCAAAGATGTTCGCCGTTGTCGCCCTTGTTCTTCATAACCGCCTTGATTTTCTTGCTTGTGTCCATGGCCACGTAAGCGTGGCCTTGCGTACCACTCCGCCATGATGTTCATAAACGGCGCAAACTCGTTATCCCCTGTCGCGCTGTCGATGTTGCTATGAATGGCAATAAAGCGAACGCCTTTCTCAACAAAGAGGACTTCCGTATAAAAGCCCACCCGAAGATAATCGCGGCCTATGCGCGACATATCCTTAGCAATGACCGTAGTTATCTTTCCCGCTTCCACAAGCTCAATTAACTTATTCCAACCCGGCCTATCAAAACCAGTACCACTATAACCGTCGTCCACAAAGAATTGCTGATTTGAAAAACCGTTTTCTGTTGCGTATTTACTCAATATCGCCTTTTGATTTACAATGCTGTTGCTGTCGCCCGAAAGCTCGTCGTCACGAGATAAACGGCAATACAGGGCGGTGATTTTGTCAGACTGCCTTTGCATATTGTTATCCCCCTTTGGCGGGCAGTCTGCCAATACAGGATTGCATACATCTATTATAACATGAAATGTTTCAACGTTCTCGGGTACCCGTTCAAAATCTTTGATTTTGGTAACGGGTGAGGTTGTTATATCAGGCGTTTCCCGGTTTTTCATCCCCTTTTTCACCGTCCTTTTCCATAAGCCGCAAAATCTTTGCCGAGATACTATGTATTCCGTCATAGCTGCCATTGAAACGATAGGTTGTTTTGCCGGATTTGAGCGTCGTTTGCACGGTAGGCAGCATTGGTGCGAGTGCATTTTTTACCACAAGCCGCCCGTTTACGTATCTATATTTCTTTTCCATTCCGTTCCTGTCCTTTCTGTGGGAATAGTGACGCAGCAAGCATAGGAAACGGATAGCCGTTTCCGTAAAACCCTCATTTTCGCCTGTCGGCGGCATGAGGATTTTTGCTTGTTGGGAAGTATCCCAAACCCTCTAATTTTCAAGACCCTTGACATAAAGCAGCAGCTTCCGCTCTGTTTTCCATATCTCGTCCATGTAGCGTTTGATTTCCGCAATATCTTCACGATAGGCATTGCCGGTCATGTTGACGCGCTTGGCAATCTGATTGATACTGTTGCCGATACGCTGAAGCTGTCCGGCATGGGTTTTCACTTCGGGGAAGTTTACTAAAACGATATAGCCGTCAATGAGCATTTTTCGAGCAAAGGCGGATAGGTTCATCGTCGGCACCTGCTTCATTTTTACTTCAATGAGCCGCCGTTCTTCTTCTGTTACCCGGATGATGAGCTGGACGTTCCGTTTTCGATTTTCCATGTGCATTTCTCCTTTCGCTGTCGTTGTGGTGAAGATTTGAGTTCTGCAAAATGAGCCGCGCATTTCCTCTCTCTAACTACACAAGGGCAAACGCAAGTTTTGGCAACATTACAGATTTTTTCTTCACTTCCTACAACACCTCAAATGAGAAAATGCCAACCCTCTCGGTAAGATGCAAAACGCCGCAAACTTCACGTTTGCGACGCGCTCAATCAGAAAAAGCAAATTATCTTGCATATCTCTTGACAAAGTAGAACTCTACATATATAATAATGGTAGAGTTCTACTTATTCAGAAAGGAGAGAATTTTTATGCCAATGAGGGATGGCCATCCAAGCCCTGATTTCTACATCCGCAATCTGGCAACGGCGATACGCCTCATTAACGATCAAAAGTTGCTGGAGTTTGGCATCACGAATCAACAGGCGCGCCTTTTGGGTGCGATTCGCCGGAGCTTGTTTGATGGGGTAAATATAAGCCGTAAATATCTGGAGGATTTGATGGGACTTCGCGGGCCATCGGTAACAAGTTTGTTGAATGGCCTTGAAAAGAATGGCTTCATTATTCGCTATACCGCTAAGGATGATGGGAGAGCCATGCAAATTAGCGTAACGGAAAAAGGTGATAAGATTGTTGATGAAATCAATCAAGTATTCACAGAAACCGAACAGCAGCTTTTATCCGGCATGGCCGAAGATGAAAAAGAGACATTTACAGCCTTGTTGCACAGGGCTCTTGTGAATGTTTCGCCTGATTATTCAAAAACTGATTTCCCAAATGATATTCGCCGACAAGACGATTAACTGATATTGGGCAGATACACTTGTATCCGTTTACACACATAGGTAGATTTCGACCTAATATTTGTTTTTTACTAAGGCAGCAAGACAATTTTTTTGATTATTTAGGTAGGTTTCTACCTAAAAAGGAGGATTCCTATGTTAAAAATGATTAAAAGACTTTCCCCATTGCCAGTCATAGCGGCAATCGCTTTTCTACTCATTCAAGTGGTGTGCGATTTGTACATCCCCACATTGACAGCAGACATGGTGAACAATGGCATAGTAAAAGGTGATATTAGCTTTATCTGGCAGCTTGGTATCGTTATGATTCTTATTTCACTTGGCGGCTTTGCGGCGTCACTATTGAACACCAATATCTCCGCCAAAATTTCCTACAAGCTGGGTTGTGTGCTGTGCAAGGATATTTACCGCAAAGCATCTCAGTTTTCCAATGACGAGTTTGATAAGATTGGAACTTCATCGCTCATTACACGAAACACAAATGATGTGACACAGGTACAAAATTTGATCGAAATGTTTTTGAAGTTCCTAATTCTCGCCCCACTCTATCTCATAGGCGGTGTTGTGATGGCATACCGCCTAAGTCCCTCTCTATCCACTGTTTTTATCATTATCGTGCCGATTGTCGCCCTCGCCGCGATTGGGATTTCCGTGTATGCCAACCCACTGTACGCCAAAATGCAAAAAACCATCGACAGGTTGAATCTGATTTTCAGAGAAGGGTTAAACGGCGTCAAGGTCATTCGTGCGTTTGGGAAAGAAGAACAGGAATACGAGCGTTACGAGCAGGATAATGACGAATATACGAAAACATCCATCCGTGTCAACGCAGTCGTTGGGCTTCTGATGCCGATTATGAATTTGGTTATGAGTCTTGCCACCATCGCAATCACCTGGATTGGCGGCAAATCCATCGACAGCGGAAGTATGGAAATCGGAACCATGATGGGAGTCATCGCCTACTCCGCGCAAATCATGACAGGCTTTATGCTGATCACCAATGTTATATCCTCTATTCCTCGCGGTGTGACTTCCGCAAAAAGAATCAACGAGGTATTGGATATGCCCTTGACGATCTGTGATGCCAAAAACGCAAAGCAGACATTAGGCAAAGAAGCGTCACTGGTGTTTGAACATGTAACCTACGCCTATCAGGGTGCGGAGAAAAACGCAGTGCAAGATATTTCGTTCAGCATCCAAAAGGGCCAAACGCTTGCCATCATCGGAAGCACCGGCTCCGGCAAGAGCACCATCGTTAATCTGATTCCACGCTTGTATGATGTCAGCAGTGGGAAAATCCTTCTGAACAATACAGATGTTCAGGAGATAACCCAAAGCGCATTGCATGACAACGTCAGTCTGATTCCGCAGAAATCCGCTCTATTCTTCGGTACAGTACGGGAGAATATGCAGCTTGGCAAACCGGCAGCTACGGACGATGAAATATGGG
>JAITVU010000109.1 GCA_031285645.1 Oscillospiraceae bacterium
GGTAGCGCCGGTAAGAAAAGTGAAAGAGCTCGGCGCGGTTGACGAAGCACACAAAGGTCGGCGGCTTGGTCGAGGACTGGGTCATGTAGTAAATTTTGAGCCTCTTGCCCTTGTCGGAGGGCGGCTGCACCCGGGCTGTGGCGTAGGCCAGAAGGTCATTGAGGCGGCCGGTCGAAATGCGCATGGCGTTTTGCTCGGCGACATAAGCGATCAGCTCAAAGAGCTTCTGGATGCGCTGTCCCGTCAAAGCCGATATAAATATAAAGGGGGCGTAGGCCATAAAGGAGAAATCAACTTCCAATTTGGCGCGATACTCCTGCATGGTGCGGCCGTCTTTTTCCACGGCGTCCCATTTATTGACGGCGATGATGCAGCCCTTGCCCGCTTCATGCGCGTAGCCGGCGATTTTGGAATCCTGTTCGGTGAAGCCCTCGACGGCGTCGATCATGATGACGCACACATCCGAGCGGTCCACGGCCATGTAGGCGCGCAGGACGCTGTAGCGCTCGATGGCCTCCTCCACCTTGGCCTTGCGACGGATACCGGCGGTGTCGATGAAAACATATTTACCGCCCTCATTTTCGATGACAGTGTCCGTGGCGTCGCGTGTTGTGCCCGCCACATCGGACACGATCATGCGCTCTTCGCCGGCGATTTTATTGATCAGGGAACTCTTGCCCACATTGGGCTTGCCGATGACGGCGACTTTGATGTAGTCGTCGTCATAGTCGTCCGGCCTGTCGAAATCGAGGTGCTCGAAGACAACGTCGAGCAGGTCGCCGGAGCCATGCCCGTGTGAAGCCGACACCGCGACGGGGTCGCCGAGCCCGAGATTGTAAAATTCGTAAAATTCCGCGGGCGGATCGCCGATGGAATCGCATTTATTGACGCACAAAATAAGCGGCTTGCCGCTTTTAAGCAGCATGTCGGCCACGTCGGCGTCCGTTGCCGTGACGCCCGAGCGCAGGTCGGTGACGAAGATGATGGCGTCGGCGCTGTCGATGGCGATTTCAGCCTGCCTGCGCATCTGCGCGAGCATGGGTGAATTGGTGAAGGGCTCGATGCCGCCCGTATCCACCAGCATGACGGTCTTCATCCGCCATTCGCACTCCGCGTAAATGCGGTCGCGCGTCACGCCCGGCGTATCCTCGACAATGGACAGGCGGTGGCCGATCAGCTTGTTAAACAGCGTGGATTTGCCTACATTGGGCCGGCCCACGATCGCGACAACGGGTTTGGACATTGTGATCCTCCTGAATTTCGGAATCTGACTGTCGCGTTGGATCAGGTCGAGACCTTGGAGAAGCTTTTTCGGGAAAAAACTTCTCCAAACCTCTTCAAAAAGCTCTATGTGTTAAATTTTTGCTCAAGCTTTTTTCAAAAAGGTTGCGGGTTTGGGCGGCGCCCAAGGTCTGAATGAGCGAACACGATAGTCAGTTTTCGGAATTGTATTCGCGGCGAAATTGGCTGCACGATTTTCTGCAACGGGTTTCGTGCAATCCGCCTGTTATAAAGCTTATAGATGCATAGGTTAAAATTGCTGCGCAATTTCAAATATGCGGCAGAAGCCGCACGCCACGAAGTGGCCCATACCTTGCTGCATATGTCATATCCACGCGAAGCGTGGCAACGGGCAAAGCCCACTGTGGTCGAAAACCGTATCAGTTTTAAACCTGTAAGACTATATATTGCGGCCTTATGTAAAACAAAAAGCCTATCAGGCTTATCCGACGTCGCTTTTGTCATACATGGCGATGATGTAGGGATGGTTCTCGTCGTAGACAGTCAGTGTGCGCGGGTTTGAAACAGTAGCGCAAGGCCTGTTTTCGCGGCCGGTTACACCTGAAAACGCGTTGCCGAGCATGTCCTCATAGCGCTTGTAGACAGCGTGGAGGTCATCCATGACGTCTGTGTGATCGGCATGAACATCGCGGTTCTCTCCGATATCGGCGTCCAGGTCGTACAGTTCCCGCACCGCCTGGCCGTCCCGGTTGAAAAACGCCTTCCAGCGCCCTTTGCGGACGGCCTGGAGCGAGGCTGTGTTATCCGCGCCCTGGGCGAAATAGGCGAACTCGCCGCGGGGCGCCGCGTCCGGATGCGAACAAGCCGCCGACAGATCGACGCCATCGATGGGGTGCGGCGCGGCCATTTTCTGGCCTGTAAGCGCCGCTATGGTCGGGAGCAGATCGATGTTGCCCGCAATCGCGTTGTTGACCTGACCCGGCGCGATGCGCCCTTTCCAGTGGATGATGAACGGGACGCGCATGCCGCCTTCCCACGTCGTGAATTTCGCGCCGCGCAGCGGCGCGTTGGACGCCCCGTGATCCCCGCGCGAGCCGTTGTCGGACGTGAAGATGAAGATTGTGTCCTCATAGAGGCCGAGCCGTTTCACCTCGTCCATAAGACAGGCCAGTGACCAGTCCACGCTGGCGACGCACGCGCCGAAGTCGCCGTTTTTCGATTCCCTGACAAAGCGCGCCGGCGCGTAGAGCGGCAGGTGGACATGCATGTGCGCGAGGTAGAGGAAGAAGGGATGATCCCTGTTTTTTCGGATAAAGCGGATGCCCTGCTCCACATAGCGCTCGGTCAGGCAGGTTTGGTCGGGCTGCTGCTCGAGAACCGCGTCGCCGGCCAGGAGCGGGAGCGGGGGAAAACGGTCCTTGTCGTCCCGTCCGGTCTGCATCCCCATATCGTTGCTGTAGGGGATGCCGTAATAATCGTCGAAGCCGAAGCGGTCGGGCAGGAATTCAGGCTGGTCCCCGCAGTGCCACTTGCCGATGATCATGGTGGCGTAACCGGCGTCCCTGAGCATTCTGGGCAGCGTGTATTCACTTGAGCTGAGCCCCAGGCCCTCGCCGGGAAAGAGCACGCGGTTGATCCCGACGCGGGGCGGATAGCACCCTGTCATCAAAGCCGCCCGGGAGGGCGAACAGACGGGCGATGCGGCGTAAAAAGAGGTGAAGCGCATGCCCTCAGCCGCCAGCCTGTCGATGGCCGGGCTTGAATTAACTGTGCTGCCGTAACAGCCGAGATCGCCGTAACCGAGGTCGTCGCAGTTGATCAAAATACAATTGGTATGCGCCATATGGAAAACCCCTCTCTTCAGTTGACTATGTGTATGTGAATTGATGGTTGTAAAGGAAATCCAGCCGGCCGGGCAAAGCCGCCATGACATGGCGGGCAGTGCCCCAAGGAGAAGCGGCCCCGAATGTCGGCGCCTGTTTATACTCAGTGAACTTCAAAAATGGTTCATTTTGACGCATTCGCGCGCACGCGCGAATGGGGCCGCTAAGCGGCCTTCGCACCGTACTATAGTGAACGCGCATGCCCCAGGCGTGCCGTCAGGCGACTGCCTGACGCTTCAAAACCGTAACGGTTTTGACAGTCGTTCACTATATACCCCCAACAGGGCGTCGACAAGGGCATAGCCGTCGACGGCGACTGGGATACAGGGGAGGCCCAAAGCTTTTTCAAGATCGTCCGGCGTCCGGTCGTCCAGAAACAGGTCGCCGTCGTGCCTGAGCATGGAGGCGGGAAAGAGGAGCGCGTCGCCGAGCGCGCGGCCCTGCAGGTGCGCGATGATATCGCGCCCTGTCACAAGCCCGGCGACCGTGATGGTGCGGCCGAAAAAGTCGTTGGGAATACAGGCGACATCGGCGCGGAGTGTCTTGTAGCGCGCCATGGCCATACGGGCCAGGTTCTCCATAAGAGGCCGCGCCGCCGCGCCCGTGGCGATGGTGATATGGCGCGTCACAGGCAAATCCGGCGCGTCGGCCAGGGCCTGTGTGAACTCATGGAGCAGCATGGCGGACATGCCGACGCCGTTTTCAAGCTGATGGAATTCCTCGTAATGCGCATATGCCGGTATTGGCAGGCCCGCCGTCAGGTAAAACTCGTCGGACGCGAAAAAGCAGCGCCCACGCCCGGCAGCCAGCATTAAGTCCCCGTGACGCCGGATGACCGCGACGACATCAGCGGCCTCCTTTTTGGTGAACAGGCGCAAGGGTGCGAGGCCTTCCCGGTATTTTGTGAGGCCGACCGGCACTGCCGACACGCTCTGTATGGCGTCGCCCAGTTCGGCGAGCGCCGTGAGGCTGTGATCCAGCGCCGCGCCGTCGTTGAGGCCGGGGCAAAGCACAAGCTGCGCGTTGATGCGAATACCGGCGCGGCTGAGTTTGGGCAGGTAGGCGAGGACGTCGCCCGAGCGGGGATTTTTCATCATCCGGGTCCGGAGCGCGGGGTCCATGGCGTGTATGGAGATGTTGACGGGGCTGATATGCATGGCGATGATGCGGTCAATGTCTGTTTCAGAGAGGTTTGTGAGTGTGATGTAGTTGCCGAAAAAAAAGCCGAGGCGGCTGTCGTCGTCCTTAAAATAAAGCGACGGGCGCATACCGGGCGGAAGCTGATCGACGAAGCAAAAACAGCAGTTGTTTTTGCAGCTTTTTTCACGGTCCATCAGGTACGTGTCAAACAGAAGGCCGGGGTCCTCGTATTCGTCCTTATGCATGGTGACTGTAAAGGGCTTGCCCGCCTCGTCCGCCATGGAAAGGCGCAGCTTTTCTTCGACAATATAAAAGCGGTAATCGAGCACGTCCCCGATGGCGTGCCCGTTTATGGCGCGCAGCGACTGGCCCGGTCTGAGTCCGCATTGATCGGCCGGTGAATCCGGCTCCACGCCGCTTATGATAACACTCAAAAAAACATCCTCCGATAAAGGCCGAATCTGGGATTTGGCTTATACGAATCTGCATATAAAATCCGACGAAACAGAGCGATGCTTTCTTTGAGAAGAAAGCGTTTTGAGCGGTAGTTGAGTAGCTGATTTTAAAAGCGGATTAGTATTATGCGTATGCCGATACGAAACAGACATTATGCCTCATAACAAAACAGGGGTGGATAATCCACCCCGGCTCTGAAACAGTTACGCCTCAATTTTAATAATCTGTTTTCCGTTATAGTAACCGCAGTTGGCGCAAACCCTGTGCGGGGTTTTCAGTTCGCCGCACTGTGTGCAGTTCGAAAAAGCAGGCGTTGAGAGTTTCCACACGTTGGATCTTCTCTTATTTTTGCGGGCTTGGGAGTGTTTTCTTTTTGGCGCGATGGACATACCGGCACCTCCTTCTCATTACTCTTTAGTTGTTTCGTCAGTTTGTTCTTTGTTCTCTTCCAATAATGCAAGCAGCGCGGCAAAGCGGGAATCCGGCTCTTTTGTGCTGCATGAACATGTCTCTGTATTGAGGTTGACGCCGCACTTGGGGCACAGGCCCTTGCACAGAGGGTCGCACAGCGGGGCCTGATCCTGCGCCAGCAGGATATCGGCGGCGATAAGTTCATCCAAATCAAGCATGCCGTCAACAGTCAGGATAAAACTGTCATCCGTATCGTCCGGACCGTCCGCTTCGCTTTGACTCTCAAGCACAATGTGTTCGAAGCGGTCCGACGCGGGGTGTTCAAGGGGCAGAAGGCATCGCGCGCAGGCGCCTGCCCTTGTATAATCGGCGCTGTAAGCCACATTAACAATACCGGACCGGTTTGTAACGGCGCCCGCGATACGGACAGGTTCAGGGAAAAGCGTCTCACCCCACTGCTCAATGCCGGACAAATCAAGCGCATAGTCAAAGTCAAGGCTTTTTTCCTGGATCGAGCCGCCCGTTTCAAGCAGTTTAATATTGAT
>JAITVU010000118.1 GCA_031285645.1 Oscillospiraceae bacterium
ATAAGTTTTATCGTCATACAGGTTTAATGCCAAACAGGCGACAGGCCCGGATAAAGTATCCGGGCCTGTCGCCTATCATTCTATTATGGGCCAAGGATGATATACTCAGCGAACTTCAAAAACGAGCCGTTTTTGAAGCCTTCGCACGTGCAGTGTGAACGCGCACGCCTCCAACGTGCCGTCAGGCATATGTCTGACGCTTCAAATCCGGAACGGTTTTGAAGGTCGTTCACTATATCGTATTATTTGCATCTTGCGGCGAGGCGGTTCATTTACTCTTACTCGAATCTCAGCGCGTCCACAGGCCGCATTTTTGACGCCAGCGTGGCGGGATAAACGCCAAAGACAACGCCGACAAATATCGAAAAAAAGATGCAGAAGACGATCGTTCCGACATTCAGCGTAATGGCGATCCCAAAGGGTATGCAGCCTATTATAATCAGCAGCACGCCGACAACGGTGCCGGCCAGGCTCCCGATCAGGGATATGGCAAACGCCTCAATTAGAAATTCAAATAAAATACTCCGCCTGCTCGCCCCGATCGACTTTTTGATGCCGATTTCCCGGGTGCGCTCGTTCACCGACACCAGCATTACGGTCATGATGCTGAGTCCCGCCACAATAAGCGATACGCCCGCAATGGCGGAAAGGACAATCGTGATGATATTGAGCACGCTGTCAAGCTTCGCTTTTTGCGAGAGCATGTTGTCAGCTTTAAAGCCGCCCTGAACGCCCGACGCGTTCGACAATGCCGAAACAATCTGAACCCCCGCGACGTCGCCGTCGACCCCGGGCTTTACGCGCACCGCTATCTGGTCAAAGCTGTCCTTCCCCGACAGGTCCTGCAGCGTTGTGTACGGCATATAGACAAAGCAGGGGATGATCTCCCCGATCAGGCCCTGAAGCAGGTTTCCGCCCGATGAAACGACGCCCACAATCTCCAGTTCCTGATAGCCTGAGGCAAATTGTACTGTTACGGTTTTACCGACAATATTGTCCCTTTTATAAAAGGCCTGGGCGATATTCTGATCCACGACGCAGATGTTGCGCCGCGCCGTCACATCGTTTTTTGTGATCAGCCGGCCATACAGGCTGTTCAGGTGAAACACCTGGTTCGCGCCGTAATCAATCCCCCATACCGCCGCGTCCATCATCAACTCACGCATATATGTCTTTGTATATTCAAGGACAATGGGGATCGCGCTGTCAACCGTGCCTGACGCGCGGATTGTATCAAGCTGCTCATCCGCAAGCTGCGTGCCGGGCAGTTTGCGGTTGCTGCTGATCATCAGGCCGCCGACGCCCAGGCTTTCAATCTCGCTCGTAATCGCCGCTTTGCCGATATCACCGATGGACGCGATCAGCACAACCGAGGCCACGCCTATGGCGATGCCCATCACGGTCATAAGGCTGCGCGATTTCTTGCGGCCCAGGTTAAAGAGGCTCATTCTGAGCAAATCAATCAATTTCCGCACGCCCCTTTATATTGACAATGCTGCCCTCCCCCGTCACATCGTCCGGGTTAAAGATTACAACGCTGTCGGGGCTGAGCCCGTCCAGCACTTCAACGACATTGACAAGCTCCTTGCCCGTCACAATCGGCCGCTTCTTAAGTTTTCCGTTCTCATACGTATAAACGTATTCCTCATTACGCCCGTCCTGACGAATGGCTTCGTAAGGCACCGTGATCAGCTCATAGCTTTGATCGCCCGCGATCTCCACTTTGGCAGAAAAGCCGTGCCGCAGATTATCATTGGGATCCGTCACGGTGATTTCAACGTCCACAACCGTGTCCGTGTTCGTGCCCGTCAGCGCTTTTCTGGCGACGGGATATATTTTACTCACAACACCCTGAAAGGTGGATCCCGCAAAGCCAACGCCCCTGATTACCGCCGAATCGCCAAGCTGTATCTTGGCGACATCCGATTCGCTCACCACAGCCATAACTTTATAATGCTCGGCATCGTGGATGGTTAAAAGAGTTTTGCCCGCCGATACGGGGCTGCCCACATAGGCACTGATTTCTGTGACGATCCCGTCGGCGGGCGCCCGAATCTCGCCTATTTCCGGTTCCGCCGGGACAGCGCGGGCTTCCGCCGTGCTGCCCTCGCCACCCAGAACATCCGATATACCGCCCAGATCAATATCTGTGCCCAGCACACCGGACAGGCCGAAAGCGGAAACGAGCGCGCCGATATCAACGGACGCCACCGCGCTGCGCGCGTCTTCCGCAATGCCGCCCAACGCGCCGCCCACAGCGTTTTGAATCAATCGTCCTGTCGCGGCGCTATCCACTGTGACCAGCGGATCACCTTTGCGCACCAGATCCCCTAACGACACATTGACGGCGCCGGGTACAAAAGCGGTTGACGCGTAAATATTGTAAATATTCTCGGACTGGACAATACCCGTACAGTTTATAATGTTTTCATATGTTTTTACTGTGGGCGAGACATAATAAATTGAGGGAATGCTTGATTCAACCATACCCGGCACGGTTAAAAATCCCGCGACGGCAAGTATTATGGCGGTGACCCACAAAGCAATTTTTCTTTTCAAGATTATGGTCCTTCCTTTCCCTGTTGAGGAAACTACGGCAATTGGATAAATAACCAGAGACGATCACATGTTAATTGCCCCATGCGCACGAACGGTCGGGCGACAAATACAATCGCTATGCGCCGTATTATAGCAGCCGTCTTTATTATCTTTTTATACTCTTATACTGTTGACCGATAGGGTCTGTGTTTATACAGTTCTGGTTAAATTTAGGCTTATTGGAAAACACTTCTTTATTCTCTCATTTTGGAAGACTTATATACCATGAATTCGCGCTTTACGGGAAATTACTTTAATGCATATTTAAAAGCTATATTGCAATAGTAATAGAGCGCTGATACAGGCATAAATATGTTTTAAATACATAATTTGCAGCGTTGATAATTGTTTGAAAACAAGGAGAAGATTTATGAATATGATCGTATGTGATCAACAATGCAGGCATCAGAAAGAAGGGTACTGCGGGCTCAACCATATCGCCCAGTTGACAAGCGCGGTCAGCGCCAAATGCGGTTATTTTGAAGACAGGCATGGGGGTCCGCATAGCAAAATGAACCTCCCCGGAGCAGAGACCCC
>JAITVU010000121.1 GCA_031285645.1 Oscillospiraceae bacterium
ATCTGCTTTTTAATGGGATATTAGTATAAACTCAATATAGCGCAAGAATGCCGCCGTTTAGTAACGGCGGCATTCTTATTGTGTGCAATGAACCTCCCCGGGGCAGAAACCCCGGGGTATCAAACCTTTTTAAAATTATTGACGGCTCTCAGCTTCTTGTGAGGGCCCCTTCGGAAATGATAATCTCGCCCCCAGTGCTGGTTGTGAAGTGCAGATAACCGCTCTTGTCCACAACGCAATTCGGATTCTTGATTTGGGCGAACGTATTCGTGGTTTTATTGTAGGCGTAGAGATAGAGTTTGTTGGTATCGAGATTGGTGAGCTTGATCTTGGCCGCGACATTGACATTCATGCCGAAGCTTCCCTTATGCGCCAGCGAAATCACTTCGAGGTTGTTCTTATACCACTTTGTGAATTTCGTCTTAACGGCGCTGTTTGTGCTGGCGTCGACATAAACGCCGAGATTGATGTCATTGCTCAGTTTTGTCGAGGCCGTCGGCGAGAGTGTGAGGCGGCCCGCAACCGTGCTCCCGTTCATTGTATCCGCGTTGAGCCGGGCACTCATGCCGGACGCCGTCGCTGTTTTCACCATGGCGCTGACCGCTTCGGCGGAAATACTAAGCGCATCCTTGACTCGAACCGTCGCCACCTTGGAACCGCTTGATTTCGCCGTGCTCACGGCGGTCTGGGTAAGCTTTGTGACGCTGTCGGCCGTAACTTTTGTGCCCGTGCCGCTCGTCGTACCGGAGCCTGAGGACGGCGTGGAGCTGGATGACGGAGAGGCGGCCGAACCGGATGAGCTGGAATTTGACACCACACCGCCGCCCATGTCGACCCTTTTATCCGTCACATAATACTTGTCTGAATAAGCAAGCCAGCTATTGGTTTCGCCGAGATATTTGCCGTTCTTATCATAAACATAGCAGTCGTTATACCCTTCAATCAGAACTTCGGGGCTGCTGAGGTTAACGGTCTTAAGCGTGTAAATACCCACGATGGACGGGTATTTCCTCGTCATGGCGTCATCGTCACTGGTCACTTTATCTTCAGCCGTTGCGTAATACCGTCTGTCTGCATAAACCCTGGCGCGCAAAATCGCGCCATCTCCGGCACCGAGTTCAATGCTCTTTATATAGTCGGTTGGAATCAGGACTTTGCCGCCTGTTAAATCCACATAGCTGTCCGAGTCGCTTGCGTACACAATTTTGTTGGTGAACTTGCCGGTGATGTTCAGTTCGGACGGAACCACACGGGTCCTGCTGCGGCGCAGATACATGGTGATGTCAAATTCCTTCTCCGTAACGCCGACGTGTTCCGTGAGAAATTCCACTTTCACGCACGCTGTTTTCATACCGCCGGACGTCGCCGTCACAATGGATATGTTTTTGATGACATCCGCGCCCTTGCGCACCGTATAAGCGACGGAGATGTTGCGCAGCTGAGATGTCGTCACCGCTTCCTTGCCCCGTACGGTGCCGCTGTTCCACTCGAACATATCGGCCGTGAGGGGATATAAAAGCTCCGCTTTGGGGTTGACCTCGGTTGTGTCGTAATAAGCGTTCAAGCCTATTGATTGTGTCACCCCCGTGGCGTAATCACTGGAAGATGACGCATATGCCGTGACACCCAAGCCGGCAATGATGCTCACAGCCAGCAGCAAGGAAATCAGTTTCTTCATGAAATCTCAACACTCCTTTAAAACATAATGGATACTGCCAATGTTTATTATATCCTATTACGTATGGAAAGTCCAGATAAAAATGACGATTCAGTATTAAATATTACAATTTCGTGACAAATCGTTAATGATTTATAAACGATAAAACATATCTGACACCTGTATCGACAGGACTCAGACCGCCCTCTCTGTACGTGTAGATCTCGCCGATCCCGGACGTGTTGCGGTCTCTGATCAAATAAATCAGCTTGTCGCTGCGATAGTCGTGGGAAAAAACATCGCCGACAATAAGCCTTTCCTGTTTCACCAGCAAATAAAGCTCTCCGCGAATCTGTCCGCGAGCCGACGCCGACGCGTCGTATCGGCGGTAATACAGCATGGATTTCCCGGCGTTCTTTGCCTCAAACGGCGGCGTCAGTGAAATATCTTCCGCGATCAGCCGGGGCGTAATGCCGTCCTTGACCCCGACAAGATCTCCGGCGCTGTCCTCCACATTCCTGATATAGAGAATCTGGCCATTAAAAAGCTGGGCGGGCGGCGCGATCTCGGCGACATTCTGGTCCACGACGAACGCTTCCCGGGGAACGCCGTTAACAGTCGGCGCAAAATAAAGCGTACCGCCGCGCTGCCTCTGATTTTGCTGCGCGATAGAGAAATAAATCCCGCCGTTAAGACCCGTCACTTCAAAATCAAGCATTGAATCCTTGCCGGCGCCGCTGTAAACGGCCCGCGATTCCTGCGACAAAGTTGAAAAGCAAAGCTGCCGCGGAAGATTGCTGGAATAATACGCCTCGATATCAATATCGGGGATTTCCTCTGAAAAGACGGTCAGGCCCATCTTGGGGATTTCACCCGGACTGCTGCGCACATATGCCGCAAAGCCGGCGCTTAAATCCGTACGTGTGAGCGTCTGTAGGGTTTCAGGGTTGTTCTGCGCCGGCATAAGGAGGATATTTCCGTCAATAACACGCGACACATGATCTTTGTAAACAGAAATCTCATATTGCTGGATTCCCATACGGGTCAGTGAGGAAACAAGCTGCCGCGCGCGGGCGCGCATGGCATCCCGCTCGGTTTTTTCATTAAAAGTTTCCAAAGCCTTTTGATAGGACTGATATGCCTCGTAAAACATATCCTCCCGCTCGGTCTCAAGCTCACGGTCGACGGGAGTGGACGCCTGTTCAAATATTTCCTTATAGTTTTCCGGCAAACCGAACAAACTGGGTACCGGCTCGCTGATAAGCTTGTCCTCCTGTAAATGAGGGTCCGTGATCAAATCGTCATAAGACGGCGTAAACGCCTTCTTCTTCGCGTAAATAACCGATACGGACTCAGCCGATACGTCAAGGACGCTGTCCGCGGCGCTTACAAGCGTCTGCGTTTGATAAAGCTTAGCGTCGTAATGGAGCACATCCACGGTAAAGCTGCTCGAATAGCCGCTATACTTCGGCTGAGCGAAAACAAATGATGTGTAATTTTTCGTCCAATCAAGCAGTTCGGACGCGTTCTGGGCCACCAACACCTTGTCGTCAGTTTCCCTGTCGAACGATCTCATATACAGATCAAAGCGATCGATGGGGAATCCGGTGACGTGAATGCTCTTTTTTGTGTAGAGCACCTGCCTCTCCCCCGCTTCGGTGATCCCCAACACATCCGTGTCGAGCAGCCAGAGATCCTTATAGTCGTAAGCGTACAAACCGCCTTTAGCCGAAAGGAACACCATATAGTTCCCTCTCTGTGAAAAGGCGAAATCACGCACGGCGCTATCCGAAACAGGTATTCCTTCAGGAGGCTGTATTTCGGGCCTGTCCAGCCTTGAAAGGTCGAGCAGGTAAAGTCCCGCCCCCTCCGTATGGCCTTCGGCATTCATATAGGCAATATACCGGCCGTCGGCGCTGGCCTTGACCGCCTCATCCTCGCCTGTAAAAGACGGCCGTTCATATGTATCCGTCACCTTATGAATATCCCTGTCGGGGAAGCTGAGCATCAGCGAGCCGTCCTCCTTGACATAGGCGACCCCCTCCGCGACGGGCGGCGTATCGGTGGGTAATATATAGGGCAGCAAACGCCAGGCTCCGATAATGCCGATGCCGATTAAAAGAATAAAAACGATAAGCCAGGCCGCCCCGGACATCGTGCCTTTATCACTGGCGACGGAAGACGAGGGGGACGGCCCGGATTCCACGGTCAGGGATTCAAGAGGTTTGATTTTAGACAGCGCGTTTTTAACTTTAATCTCGACTGGCTCTGATTCGGGCTCCGGTTCAGGCGCCGGCGTCTGGCCCGCTTTCGTACCGCACACAAGGCAATACGAACCGCCTTCCGGGATGCGCGCGCCGCAGCCGGCGCAATACGCGATATTCAGCGTATCACCGGGAATCGCCTTTAAATTGGTCATTTTACCGCAGTATTTACAAAAGCGGCTGTCTGTATCTATTTTGTGGCCGCACTGATTACATGTATTCAAAGCCATATGCCGGTTAACCGGCTCGTCCCTCCCCGCTTATTCATTTAGTGACATTCAGCAAAAACAGCGATGTGAATGACAATCATATCGATGCAATCTACTCCTGTATCTGTTGAGACCATCGGCCGGGCGGCAAATCCGCCCTTTATTTATGGTATAATTGGCCATCGCCGCCAGGCGGGCCTTTTAAACTGGTATAATAGCCTTCTTTTTCGGTTGCCGCCTCAGCGGCGAGAAAAAGGGCACTCGAATTTGTATAATAACCGCCGTCCTTGCGGTTATTATACCATAAATCAACCGACAAAAAAACCTCTTGCATTTTATACCGAAGTGTGCTATTATCCCAATAACTAAAGAGCCTTGAGCTCTGTGAACCCTGTGAACAGGCAAAGTAAGCCGGCCTGAGTTCGTCTAAAGAGAAACGGCGCCGCGGGACATCCGTGGCTGAGAGCGCCGTGACGGCGGCTGAGCTGAAATTTCACCTGCAAGGGGCGCCGCTGAATCTGTAAAATCCGGAGACGCATAAGTTTACGGATAGTAAGTAGGCGGTGACGGGTCGCATCCGTTATCATTGCGGCAGAGTGTTTGCTTTGTGCAAAAAGTTGGGTGGTACCGCGGAAGTGTAGCCTTTCGTCCCATAGGGGATGGAGGGCTTTTTTGTTTTCCGGCAAAAAAGATTCTTATCTTAATACACTGAAAGGAATGTAACCATGAAAACAGCATTGGAAGATATCCGGCGTCAGGCTCTCACCGCCATAGATGAAGCGGTCGATCAAAAAACCATAGACGACCTGCGCGTTCAGTATCTGGGCAAAAAAGGCGCCCTGACGGCGATTCTCAAGCAGATGGGTTCTCTCTCAGCCGAAGAACGGCCCGTTATCGGCCAGTTGGCCAATGACATCCGCGCGGAAATTGAGGCGCGAATCGCCCAAAAAAGCGCCGGGATGAAAAAAAGCGGCCTTGAAGAGCGGCTGAAAGCCGAAAAGCTGGACGTTACAATGCCCGGAAAATCCCAGCGCATGGGTAAAAAACATCCTCTGAATATTGTGCTTGAGGAGGCGAAGGAAATCTTCCTCGGCATGGGCTTCGATATTGCCGAAGGACCGGAAGTCGAGCTTGATTATTACTGCTTTGAAGCTCTTAATATGCCAAAAACACATCCGGCGCGCGACACGCAGGACACCTTTTACATCAATGACGATGTCGTCTTGCGCACTCAGACATCCTCCGTTCAGGTACGTGTGATGGAAAAGACAAAACCGCCGATCCGCATCATCTCCCCCGGCCGCGTATACCTTTCCGACCAGATTGACGCCACGCATTCCCCGCTTTTCCATCAAATTGAGGGGCTCGTCGTGGATGAGGGCATTACAATGTCCAATCTCAAAGGCATTCTTGAGACTTTTGCCAAGCGCCTTTACGGCGACGACGCCAAGGTGCGCTTTCGCCCGCACCACTTTCCCTACACAGAACCGAGCGCGGAGATGGATACAATGTGTTTCTCCTGTGGTGGTTCAGGCTGCCGGCTGTGCAAGGGCGAAGGGTGGATTGAACTGCTTGGCTGCGGCATGGTGCATCCCAAAGTCCTCAAAACGTGCGGTATCGACCCCGACATATACAGCGGATTCGCTTTCGGTATGGGACTTGATCGCGTTACCATGCGCCGTTTCGGCATTGACGACTTGCGCCTGCTGTTTGAAAACGATATGCGTTTCCTCGGGCAATTTTAGTATGGCAAACATGTGAAAGGAAGGGTCACAAGAATGGATTTATCAATGAAATGGCTCGGTGACTTTGTCGGCGCCGATATGAGCATAAAGGACTTTGCGGCGGACATGACCATGTCCGGCTCTAAAGTGGAGAAATACGAAACCGAGGGCGCCGGACTTGTCAATATTGTTGTGGGCAGGGTGCTCAGCGTGGAAAAGCACCCCAATGCGGACACGCTTTATATCTGTAAAATTGATGTCGCCCAGCCCGAACCCATCCAAATTGTAACGGGAGCCGGCAACGTGGTGCCGGAGGCCCTTGTTCCTGTGGCGCTGGACAATTCCTGTGTTCATGGCGGCAAGCAGATCAAAAAAGGAAAACTGCGCGGTGAGGTGTCCCAGGGCATGCTGTGCTCGCTCGAAGAACTTGGCCTCTCACACGGGGATTTCCCTTATGCCGCCACGGACGGCATATTCCTGATCCGGGAGGACTGCCGGATCGGCCAGCCCATCCAGGAAGCCATCGGACTGAACGATACAATTGTGGAATTTGAGATCACGCCCAACCGCCCCGATTGCCTGTCCGTCATCGGGCTTGCCAGGGAAACGGCGGCCACATACAATATTCCCCTGCATGTTCCGCAGCCCAAAGTTAAAGGCGGCGGTGGGGATATAGGCGCGCTGATAAAAGTTGAGGTGCAAAATCAGGAGCTTTGCACGCGATACGCGGCGGCGGCGGCCAAAAACATTCGCATTGCCCCTTCCCCGCGCTGGATGCGTGAGCGCCTGCGGGCCAGCGGCGTGCGCCCCATCAACAATATTGTCGACATTACAAACTATGTCATGCTTGAATACGGCCAACCCATGCACGCTTTTGACTTAAAACACGTCGGCGACGCGACAATCATTGTGCGCAACGCGGGTGCGGATGAAAAAATCACCACACTCGATGGCGTTGAGCGCACGCTTTCTCCCGAGATGCTCGTCATTGCCGATTCAAGCGTGCCAACCGGCGTCGCGGGCGTGATGGGCGGCGAATTCAGCGGCATTTACGACGACACCACCACGGTTATTTTTGAGTCGGCCTGTTTTAACGGGCCTTCCGTTCGCACAACGGCTAAAAAGCTCGGTCTGCGCACGGAGAGTTCCTCCCGTTTCGAAAAGGGGCTCGACCCTGAGAACTGCATGCAGGCGCTCATGCGGGCATGCGAGCTCGTCGAGCTGCTCGGCGCGGGCGAGATCTGCGACAACTATATTGACATCCGCGGACAAAAGACCGCGCCTACTGTCATTGAT
>JAITVU010000199.1 GCA_031285645.1 Oscillospiraceae bacterium
ACCACTAAAAAGCAGCTACTCAACAATCACTCGTAAACGCATTCTAAATAGAATGCACTCGTTCTGTCTCGCAGGCTTTTTTTAAGTGGTTTGCCTATACCTGCTGCATACGTCATATCCACGCGAGGCGTGGCAGCGAGCAAAGCTCGCTGTGGTTTAAAGCTGTACCAGTTTTAAACCATATGACTATAATAGCTGTTTGGGCTGTGCGGATAAACGTATGGTTTCCGCCAAAAGCCGGACATACTCTGCGCATTCCAAGTATTGTATGCGATTGGCGGAAACCACATAAACGGGCTAAAAGCGCTTTTTATAACCTGCGTCCTGTATTGGCGATGACGTCTGGATTATTTGTTCGGGAAATGATATCCCCAGGATTCTTCAAGGGCCTTGAGCCTGAACAGGGCTTCCTTGGGCCTGCCATCCTCTTCGTGCAGCAGGCCGGCGCCCGGTATATAGGCGGGATCGGAGAAGCTCCACCATGTCAGCGCTTCAACATCCGGACGGGCATAGGAAATGGTGTAGAATTCTTCCAGCCAGTCGGCCTGAAGCCTTTCATTCCACTCAAACTCGCGCCAGTGGCCGTTGTACATATATCTCAGGCAGTAGATGTCGCCTTCATGGGACGAGCGGGGGATATCCTTTTTGAAGGAGGGGATACCGAGCTCAGTCAGGTGCATCGGCTTTTTAAACTCGGAGAAGCGGTCGTACATCTGGTCGATGGCGAGCATATCCCTTGACGGCAGATACAGCTGGATGCCGACGGCCTCGTACTGGAAACCGAGTTCCTCGCATTTTTGCAGATATGTATACGGCGTCATATTGCGTTCATTGACAATGCCCCACTGCACTTTGCCGTCGGCCACGTTCTCACCGAACATAAAGCATGTGTTGACAACGGCCTGCGCTTTGGGATTGGCTTCGTGGATATCGTCACAGCACATGCCCGTCATCTCGACGAGCTCATCCTGCTGCATATTCCACATATTGCACCAGTCGTGGGCTTCATTGATGGCGTCAAATATTTCAACACGGCCGATATAGCGCTGGACATGCCGCTTGACAACCCTGTGAAGCTCCTTCTGCACACTGCCGTCTTCCCATTTCAGGTCCCTGGCCCACGCCGGCCATGAATCGACATGTGCCCACCACAGCGGATGGCCCTTCATCTTGATGTTCATTTTGGTGAATTCATCAACGAGTTTATCGACGACGTCGTAGTCCGGTTTGTTGTATTCAGGCTCGGTGCGTCCGAGATAGAAAGGCAGGGTCGAGTAGTTGAACACGGAATCAAACATGTCCTTGCCGTTGAGGACATTTGCATACGGATAGGCAAAGCCGCCGCAGCCGAACAGGAAGTTTGAACGCGTGCTTGTAATTTTGGCCCTGGCGCGTTCCACCGCCACAAGCTCGCCCGCCCACAGGCCGACCGCAAGCGCGGTAATATTCATATCCGCCGCTTTAGGCGACGATTCGGCCAGCTTGAGCAGAGATTTGGCATCGTTCAGTTTGGACAGGCACTTCGGAGACGGCTTGAAGCCTCCCTTGGCAATTTCCTGTTCCACCTCATAGACACGGCTTACCGCGGCTTCGCGGACGAACTCGATGTCCATATTGTCGCTGTAACCCTTGCCGCAGTTGTCGGCCTTAACCCACATATAGCCATAGCCGGGAATGATGATCTTCGCGTTCAGGATAACAGGGGATTCGGGCAGATGCATCAGGATTTCCCCATCCCTTTTGACCTCGTTCTTGCGCCTGAACGGGATATGTTTCATATCCGACGCGTATAGCGTATGAAGCTCGTCACGAAGCATGGCCTCCCCATGGGCGTCCAACATTCTAACCTTTAGCATTTTCTGCCTCCTCTTATATTTGATGTATGTTTAATTATGTGCGTCCAAAACAGAAAACAAGCCATGAGATTCCACGCCGCAGAGGCGCGCAGCCGGCTTTGCCGGCATTGGACATAAAATATATGGAGCGCTGCGCGGTTCTTAGTGTTCCATGTGTTTCTTCGCACCGCCGCGGGGGAAAGGCCGGCCTCACCGGCACGGGATAAGGAACCGCCCCAAGGGGCGGGGAATGAGGCCCCCTCGTTTATTAAAACGTTCTGGACTTATCCCCGCCAACCCACATATCGGTGTTGGAGCCGATTTTGTCGTTCACTTTTTTGCTGAGCTCGGCCATTTTATTCGCAAATTCGTCGCTGATTTTTGTTTCCATGCACTTGACGTTTTCCATCAGCTCGTTTACATTGCGGGGCCCTGTTAAAAGTGACGTGACGCCATTTTGTTTAAAGAGCCAGGCAAGCGCGGCCTGCGAAAGCGGCACGCCTTCCTGCGCGCACAAAGCCTTCAAACCGGCGATGGCCTCGAAAACCTCTTCTTCGCAGCCCGCCTCGCCGTGGTTTTTGTTTTCGGGGTCTTTGTAAAAACGGGTTGTCTTCACATAGTCGGGGACATCATCGACTTTATCATACTTTCCGGTGAGCAAGCCCTGGGCAAGCGTGCTGTAACAGATGATGGATAAGCCCTTTTCAATGCTTTTCTGCTGGATGCCGTGCTCAATAGCGCGCCAGAACAGGTTGTAGGGCAGCTGGTGCGCTTCGAGCAGATCAAATTTACCTGTATCTTCCAGCATCTGCATTTGCGTCAACCCATAGTTGGAAATGCCCGCTGCGCGGATTTTCCCCTGTTTTTTGAGGATTTCCAGCCCCTCCATCGGTTCGTCAAACGGAACGGACATGGCGGGCCAGTGCAGGTAATACAGATCGAGATAATCCGTGTCGAGGTTTTTGAGCGTTTCCTCACACGCCTTGATCATCTCATCGGGATGATAGTGTTTTTCACCGACGACTTTGGACGCTAAAACAACCTTGTCGCGCCTGCCCTTAAGCGCCTGCCCGACAACCCGCTCCGAGACGCCCCGCTCGTAGGCTTCCGCCGTATCCAGAAAATTGATTCCCAGGTCCATCGCGGCGTGCACGGTCTTAATGGAGTCGCTGTCGTCCTGCGGGCCCCAGAAATGCCCGCCCGCGAAGGCCCAGCAGCCAAGACCCAGCACCGATACGTCAATGTCTGTTTTGCCCAGCTTCGCATACTTCACTACACCATCTCCTCAATAGATTTTGTTGTCTGTATTGCTGTTTTTCGGTCAACAAAAGATAAAATCACCGTCTGCTGCTATTCAAAGGGGTAGGTAAAGGACGCCTGCCTTCTCACCTCATCGCAGATGCGCATGAGGATGAGGGATTCTTTAGGCGTGACCCTCGGGGACGTTTTAAGGCCTTTGCGCAGGCAGTCGTGCGCGTGCGCCGCCTCATACTGGAAGCCTTCCGTCGGATAAGGGAAATGATAGCTTCTGGACATTGAATACCGCCAGTCGTCGGCGCGCTGCCTGCCGGAAATGATAACGGTTTCGGGTTTGCGGTGTTCCGGAATCGTGATGGTTCCGCCCTCAAGCAGGATATGCGTTTCGTGGAGGTTGCCGGGCAAGCCGCAGATCATGGTGAAGAGGACGCCCGAATCGTACTGCATGGAAATGAGATCCATTTCGTCAACGCCGCTTTTGCCCATTTGGGAAAAAGCGTTGATGGTTTTGGGATACACGTCATCTCCCAGAAGCAATGTCGACACAGCGAGCGAATACACACCGGCGTCCAGCAAGGCGCCGCCCGCCAGATTAATATCAAACAGGCGCCCTTTCGGGTCGCGGTTGACCCTGGCGTCAAAGCCCCAGCATGTGGCGGAATTGATGGCGAGAATCTTACCCATTTCGCCTTTTTTTATGTAGTCCGTCGCGAACTCCCACGCCGGGAAATAACGCGACCAAAGGCCGTCCATCAGCAGCACGTTTTTTTCGCGCGCGGCGTCGTACATGCGCTGCGCCTGCGCCGCGTTGATGGCGAACGGCTTTTCGCACAGGACGTTTTTACCGGCGTTGACACACAGCAGAACATGTTCCTCATGATAATTATGCGGCGTCGCGACATAAATAATGTCCACATCCGGATCGTTGGCCATTTCCTCATAGCTGCCGTATGGTTTCCCGCCATACAGTTCGCAGAATTTCCTGCTTTTTTCGATATCGCGTGAGCCAGCCGCCGCAACCCTTGCATCCGGCAGCTCACGCAGTGAGGTCGCGAAATCGTTTGCGATTCTTCCCAAGCCCAATATACCCCAGCCGATGGTTTCTTTCATAGTTAAGTAACACCTTCTATATTCTTTAATATATTTAGGCAGTATAAACACGCGGGATTCGGATGTGCGTAAAAGGATAAATCCAAACAGCCCTGAGTCGGTTGCTTCAGTTGTTCAAAGCAACATTCTTTCTGTTTCTTATGCTGAACGCGTCCCCCCTTATGTACATGCCGCGCTGTTCGCAATGAACGCGGCAGCGTTGCCGGTCGACCACTTTTCCACACATTCTTTCAACAATTATGAAATAATTGTAGATACATAGCTATAATATATCACACAAAAAAAGCCTTTACTACAAATATTGTACTCAATTTGCAAAGTATATTGCTTAAATACAGCAATAAATTCCAAAATTTATAATATATGGATTTCAGATCGTGTCTCAAATGCGGGCAAAAAGGCGTCAGTATCCCATAAGGCTTAAATTGTGCATGTTTCGGCTTTGGCGCCGGTGACGGCCATTGAGAGAAACTGAAATATAATGCGATATAATTCTCCGGAGATTATAAACAGATGTCGATCTGCCGTATTCCGATGTAAAATAATCTTGCGCAAGGGCCTTTGTAGCATATATTAACAGAAAACTCAGAGTCAGGAAACACGCTAAAGACGTTACCGGGATGTCAGAAAATAATCCGTCGGGTTGATCAATTGGATATCCAGATCCTTTTTCTTCGCATAGTCGACGGTGTACTTTGTCCCACCGCCGGTTTTTTTGTCATATACGGCGATTAGTTTAGCGGACTTGTCTATCATGGCACGGTTACGCTTCAGCATGCAATCAGGGGTATAGGATGTTTGAAGCAAGTAAACCTCGTCGGCGACCCTCAGTAAGTCAAAATACCGTTCTCGCCAGGCATCCGTCCAGTTATTTGCCTGCGTTTCGCATGGCTGAAAACAATGTAGTTTAATACCCGGATGAGCTTTACGCAAGGCATAAACAATTTCCCCGCCCCAAATATCGGGCCCTTGCGCCATCCCTGTTTGAAAGATGGTATACCCTGCGCCTATTGCGTCCAGGATGCTCCCTCTAAGGGCATAGAACAGAGCGTCGAGGTCAACCCCCGGTGGATATTTATGGGGACGCATACCGGATATCGTGCAAGTATTTTTTTTTCGTGTTTTCATATAATCACCTCATAAACACTCTAGCGCAAATTGAGCTAAAAATCAATAGCTCAATTTGCGCTATATATAATTGGAGTGGGGTGCTAAATATGGAATATCCGCGTATTCGCAATATGCGTGAAGACAACGATCTCAGCCAAACACAGATTGCCGGTATCATCAATGTGGCGCAGCGCACGTATTCGGGTTATGAAAGCGGCACAAGGAATATTCCCGTTCAGGCAGTAATCAAGCTTGCCCGGTTTTATAAAACCAGTACAGATTATTTGCTTGGCTTAACGGATGAAAAAGGCCCATATCCCCGCGCCATGAGGGGACACAATACTAATACTAATATCCGTTAAAAAGGGCGATAAAATGATCGCTCAAAACGCCTTTTTCTCAAAACGCATCGCGACATTTTATCTGCTTTTTAATGGGATATTAGTATAAATACTGATAAAAAGATATAAATCAAACAAGTGAAAGATATATACGCATAAAGGGTGCCACTGCAGCATAAGCCGCGGCGGCACCCTTTATATGTTGTTGTATAGATACAATAATTGCGTATCCGGACAAATTACGCCATGAAGGACAGCAATTCGTCGACGCTCTTCCTCTTTGGCATCACAGGCGTTTCGTCGGCGTAGCCGACGGCTAAAATCGCCGACACCTTTTGTCCCTCGGGGACATGGGCGGTTTCAATGACTTTGGCTTCATCGAATATACCCAAAACAACGGTTGCGAGGCCCTCGTTATGAGCGGCCAGGCAAAATGTCTGGGTAGCGATTCCGGCGTCAAAGCTTTCCCAATGCGTCCCTTTACTTGTGGAGGGGGAGCCGTCGCGCTCAAAGCCGGATCGCGGCGAAACCGTCGTGACCAGGACCAGGGCCGGCGCGCCCAGCATCGTGTTTGTGTTGGGCGCAAAGTCGATGACGCACTTTTCAGCCAGTTCTTTTTTGAGCGCCGGGTCTGTTACGGCAATGTAGCGGGTTGTCTGGGAATTCTTCCAGCTCGGTGCAAAGGACGCGGCCTGGACGATCTTTTTAAGAACATCGCTGCTGACAGCGTCGTTTTTAAACTTGCGCACACTCCTGCGCTCCTGAACACAATCCATAAAATCCATGAGTATTCTCCTTTATACGCGTTTCGGCGCTTTGCTGAAATCCGCTTTGCGCTTTTCCACAAAGGCGGACATGCCCTCATAGCCGTCGCCGTCCTCCGCAAAGCACTTTGTCCAGCAATCGTTCTCCACCAGAAGCCCCTGGCTGAATTCAAGCGGCATGCCCTCGTTGATTGATTTTTTCGCCAGCTTGATGGCTTTTATGCTCTTGCTCATGATCTTGAGCGCAAGGTCGCGGCTGGTGCGCATCAGCCCCTCCGGGGGCACGACCGCGTCCACAAGCCCGATGCGCAGCGCCTCCTCGGCGCTCAGCATATCGGTGGTGAAGATGATTTGCTTTGCCGTGCCGCTGCCTACAAGGCGCGACAGACGCTGTGTACCCGTAAAGCCGGGAATAAGCCCCAGGTTGACTTCGGGCTGGCCGAATTTGGCGCGCGAGCTGGCAATACGGATATCGCACGCCATGGCGAGCTCGTTGCCGCCGCCCAGCGTGAACCCGTTAATGGCCGCGATGACGATTTGAGGCAGCTCTTTGATTTTGACAAAGACTTCCTGCGCCATCAGGGATATTTCCCGGCCCTCGGCTTCGTTCATATTCTGCATCTCGGAAATATCCGCGCCGGCGACAAAGGCCCTGCCGCCCGCGCCGCGCACAATCAGCACCTTGATGGAGTCGTCGTTTTTCAGCTTATCGGCGACGGAGCTGATTTCCTGCAGGGTTTTGCGGTTGAGCGCGTTCATCTGGCGGGGGCGGTTGATGGTGAGGTAGGCAATATCATTCTGCACATGGTACAGGATGTTTTCCATCCCCACATATTGTTCGCTGGACGGCGCTGTGTAATTCACGCCTTTTTCCCTGGCTTTTTTAATGGCGTCCCTGAGCTTGGGCAATATGAGGGTTAAATCGCCCACAATACCGAGGTCGGCCACACCGAAAATGGGCGCGGTGTCATTTTTATTGATGGCGATGATGGTGCCCGAGTTTTCCATGCCCGCCACGTGCTGGATCGCACCGGAAATGCCGCAGGCGAGATAGAGGTCCGGCCGGACGGTTTTGCCGGTCTGGCCGACCTGCCGCTCCTTATTGAGCCAGCCCGAATCAACCGCCGCGCGGGACGCGGAAACATCGCCGCCTAAAAGGTCCGCCAGTTCCCTGAGCATACCGAAAGCTTCCTTGCCGCCCATGGCGCGCCCGCCGCTCACAAGGCATTTGGCCTGCGTGATATCCGCCGCAGTCCGCGTTTTCTTGACGACCTCAAGAATCTCAACGGTTTTGTCGCTTTCACTGAACGCGACGTTGACATGCTCTATAGCACCCTTGCGGCTCTCGTCCCGCTCCATGGGCTGCATCACGCCGGGACGCACCGTCGCCATCTGCGGGCGATGCGTCTTACACCATATGACCGCCATCAGGTTGCCGCCAAAGGCGGGGCGCGTCATCATCAGAAGTTTCGTCTCCGGGTCGATGCGCAGGGCCGTGCAGTCCGCCGTCAGCCCTGTTTTGATGCGCGCGGACACGCGCGGCGCGAGGTCGCGCCCGATGGATGTCGCGCCGAACAGCACGATTTCGGGCTCTTTTTCCTTAATGACAGCCGTCATGGCTTTGGCGTAGGGTTCCGTCATATATTCACCCAGGATCGGGTCGTCCACGACAAGGACTTTATCCGCGCCGTAAGCGATCAGTTCTTCGGCGTGATGCCCCACTTTGTCGCCGATCAAAACGGCGACGACCTGTTGATTGAGGTCCTGGGCCAGGGAAGCCGCTTCCCCGATCAGTTCATAGCCGACGCTCTGCAGTTTGGCGTCACGCTGTTCGACAAATACAAAAATATCCTTACTCATTATAGATTGAAGCCTCCCCTATATCAAATGAACTTCGTGCAGCCGCGCCATTATGGCGTCCACCGCTTCGTCCGGCGTGAGGCCCTTTAGTATGGCGCCCTGCGATTTCGGTTCCTTTGTGTAGGAACGCACCACATTGGTGGGGGAGCCCTTAAGGCCAATGGCGGACGGATCAAGAAAGTCCGACAGCGCGTCGAAATCCAGGATTTGAATGTCCTTCTGCTCCGTGTCCACGATACCGCCAACCGTCATATACCGCGGCTGGGCCAGATCCTGTATCGCCGTCAGCAGGCAGGGCAGCTTGACCCGTATTTTATGGTAACGGTCCTCATACTGGCGCATCACGATCAGCGCGCCGTCCTCCGGTGTGATCTCCTCCACATAGCTGACCTGCGGAATACCCAAATGCTCCGCGATCTGCGGGCCGACCTGCGCCGTATCGCCGTCAATGGCCTGACGTCCCGTGATGATTAAATCATAGCCGATCTTTTTAAGCGCGGCCGATATGATGGTCGAGGTCGCCAGCGTATCCGATCCGCCGAATTGCCGGCCGCTGATGAGGATCGCGTCGTCGCAACCCATGCTCAGGGCCTCGCGCAGCGCCATCTCGGCCTGGGGCGGGCCCATTGATACAACCGTCACGGTGCTGCCCGGCACTTTATCGCGTAAATCCAGAGCCGCTTCGATGCCGCTTTTGTCATCCGGATTGATGATAACGGGGATGCCCGTCCGTATCAGGGTATTGGTCACAGGATCGATCTCGACCTCGTTTGTATCCGGCACCTGTTTGATGCATACGATGATTTTCATGGCTTTTCTCCCCTTATTTCGCCTTGAGGGAGCCGTAGATGACCATTTTCATGACCTCGCTCGTTCCCTCGTAGATTTCGGGGATTTTGGCG
>JAITVU010000243.1 GCA_031285645.1 Oscillospiraceae bacterium
CCTCGCTGAACCGGAAACATTTCTGCTATCTTGTTATACTGTCTTTTTGTTATCTTCATGCTCTTTTTTTATCATATTTGTGTCGTTGTGTCAACAAAACCTAGTTTCGGTTTAAAACAGTCCCACCGACTGTTTTAAAAATGTGGCATACGCCACATGTAGCCGCCTGTACAGGCGGCAGAAACGTCATTCATAGTGGATTCCCGCGCATAGCGCGGATGCGGGCTGCGCCCGCTGATTTAAAACAGTGTAACTGTTTTAAATCGAATCCACTATATCAGATCATCGTCATTTCCTGTTTGATATAACGATGCTGCCCGCCAGAGCGGTATCAAAGTAAAGCGCGCCTTTGCCGGAAATCGTATAATTCGGTTGATCGATGGCCTGATATTTGTTATCTGTGGCGTTGTGAGCGTAGAAATACAGAGGCTTTGATGTGTCGAGCTTGCTCATGTCGACTTTGGCCATGATACGCACAGGCATCCCGAAATCAGTTTTTTGGGATAAATTGACGACGGCTACGGGCTGGCCAAAATTTTTCTCAAACTGCGCTTTTACCTTCGTGACGCGGGCGTTTTGCAGATAGGCGGTGAGCTTGATATCCTTTGTCGCCTTTGAGGGGTCGAATGACAGTAAGACGGATATGGCGCCGTCGACAGTGTTGTTGACCTGTATGGTCATGGCGACGCCCGCTTTTTTGGCCGCCGCCGCGATGGCCTGCATGGTTTTCAGCGGGATGTCCGACACGTAGTTGAAGACGATTTTGGCCTCGCTCTTGCCGTTCGCCAAGGCGGTTTTGATCGCCGCGTTCGCGCTGGCCAAGGCGGATTTATGATCCACGGACAGTAGGGGCGTTCCGCCGCCGCCAACGCTCTGGCCGTGGCTTGTGTTGGTCGATGTGGTGGGAATATAGGTCCCGGCAATTTGGCCGCTCAATTTGAAATACTCAGTAATATCGGCAGTGCCCCGGTTCTTGTCGATCAAAAGGTAGAACTGAAACGCGAAATCTATAAGCCCGTCGCCCGGGATCGAACTTTTAAAGGTGACGGGGATGACGGCGTTTCCATTTTTATCATACTGAATGGACCGTGTCGCCCACGGCGTCAGAACATCCGCGGCGACTGTCAATTGTTGATATGTCACTTTTTCATTCGTTATATCCGCCTTTGTCGCGGGCTGCCCATCGCAGTAAATATTGAGATAGACAGTGGCGCCAGGCTGGATTTCGCCAAGATCGACGTCATCATTTTTGCTCGGGTCGCCGGATAAGCCGATCTCAAAGTATCGGCCGTTGTGGCCTGTCCCGTATGCAGAGACCGGGAGAGCGGCGCAAACAACCAGAAAGGCAGCCATAATAAAGGATATCACTTTTTTCACACGTGTACCTCGCATTTTAAAAATAGTAGATCTCAAAATATCACGGTCTCAATATAACATTTCCCTGTATATTAATCAAGCTTTGGATGTAAAAACTTGTCTTGATTTGTCGGTTTACGGCACATAGGACGACCGCGGTTATGAGGCGGTGCCCTCTTGCTTTATATAGACCAGCTATCAAATGTCAAGTACAATCTGAGAAGGAGAGAATTTGATGAGCAAAAGAAATCCAATCCATAGAATCCGTGTTGATAATGAGAGTAGGAATAGAAATACGCTCAGCGGCCATGAGAAAACGCCCCTGATCCACTAAGTAATCAGAAGCTTGCTTTTCGACATCGTTGACAGGTCGATGGATTTTCATTTGATCGTCCCTCAGTCGAATGCGGTTTGCGATGTTTTCATCGGAAATTATCAGTAGCACACATTTCAAACCAAGCTGCAAGCAACGCTCTTCTATGCTTCGGGAAAGCATATCAAAGGCGGCAACATGATTGAGATAAAACCGTTCGAGTAAAGCGAATATACCTCGGGATTGGCGTCGCCCCTCTCCCAAAGAACAAGCCCACGCGTTCAATTGTTCCATCATGGACAAACGCTCACCCAAAAGAGCGAGATGGGCGTCTTGCTCCATTCTGACAGGAACACCATTCATGCGGTTCAATACTTGGGAGTAATGCTCCCCCAAAGCAATGATACTTCTCTCACAATTGGGAGTTTCAGTATGAAGCTTTTTCACCTCATTAAATGTTGATGTTTTCCCGGCACATGAGATGCCTTCGAGCATAATCCCTCTGACAAAATTCAAGTGTATCACCATCCTTGTGGTATCTACTATACTATAGCAAGGACAGATTGAACATTAGCAATTGGGCACATATGGCTTGTTGTCACGGAGTACTGCATAGATGATGAAGGTTAGCTTTCGTGCAACCGCCCCAATAGCCGTATAGTGATGTTTCCCTTCACCACGCTTCTTCTGATAAAAAGCAGTAAGCACCGGGTCGTGGAAAGCGGCAACGACTGCGGCAAGCCATATGGCCCGCCGCAGGTGCGGTGAACCTCGTTTGGACATTTTTGTTCTTTCCAATGTCAATTCCGCAAATCAGCGTTAAGACACCTCATCCAGCTCATTCGCAGACCACCGCAAAGGTAGAGACGGCGCCCTAAACAACGGGCAATTACGCCCAAGGAGGTGAACGCCGACCTCTATCCGCCGTTTGCGGTGTACTCTATCCGCCCACTTCTGGACAACCAGAATACAAACATCATTATACGGGGAGGTGAGTACAGCAGGATTTAATAGACAAACTCCTTGACATTGTTAAGCGCCGTGCCCATCGAGCAATCCACTTTAGGATCGCACACAATGTCGATTACAGCGGGCTTGCCGCTTTTGACGGCCCTGTCGAGGGCAGCTGGGATATCATCCGCGTCGAAGACGCGCTCACCGTAGCAGGCAAAACCTTCGGCGACCTTGACATAATCGATCATTCCTTGATTTTCCGCCATTTCAACAGCGTATTCGTAGCCATAAGCGCCGCGCTGATTCTGGCGGATCAGGCCGAGATAAGCGTTGTTGACGATGACAACGATGACGGGGATTTTGTTTTTCGCGCAGACAGCCAATTCCTGCACATGAAATGTGAAGCCGAAGTCGCCCATAACGGCGACGCCGCGCTTGCCTGTCGCCACGGCGGCGCCAAAGGCAGCGGGTATATCGTAGCCGAGGCAGCCCGCGCCGCCCGAAGGCAGGTAGGCGCGCGGCGTATCGATATCCTGGAGCTGGCCGGACCAGATTTGGGTGATGCCGCAGCCGGTCGTGAATACGGTGTCGCCGTCAAAAAACTTGTTCAGTTCCGCAAAAACGCGGTGAGGATTGATGGGCTTCGCGTCATAGTCGGTTTTGCGGGCCAGTTCTTTGCGCAGATCGGGCAGCGCGGCCGCATCCACATGCGTGCTCTTTTTGCCGTTTTTCTCCGCTTCGGCCTGTAGGGCCGCAATGGCCTTTTTCGCGTCCGCGACAATGCCGAGGTCGGCCGGGAAGATCTTGCCGATTTCACTGGGATCGATATTGACGTGGATGAACCGGCGTCCTTGTGTATAGACATCGATCGCGCCCGTATGGCGGTCGGTGAAGCGGCAGCCGATGCCGAGGACAAGGTCGGAGTCGAGGAAGACCTTATTGCCGATGGGCTGCCCGACTTGAATACCGGCGTGGCCCGCGTTGAGCGGGTGATTGACAGGAATGCCGCCTTTGGCCATATACGTGGTGATGACGGGCATATTAAGCGTTTCGGCCAGCCTGACGCACGCCTGTGTCGCGCCGGCGAGGACAACGCCGCCGCCCATCAGCATCAGCGGATTTTTGGCCGCGTTGATCATTTTGATCGCTTCGGCGATCTCGCCGGCGTCGGGCGCCGGGGTTTCAAACGCCATGGGCTTATATGCGCTGGGATCAAAGTCGATGTCCGCGTTCTGGACATCCAGAGGCAGGTCGATAACGACCGCGCCGGGCTTGCCTTCCCTTGCGGTGAAAAAAGCGTCCCGGAACGTGTCGGCGACTTTGCAGGGATCAGTGATACAATATGTCTTTTTAGCGACGGGTTCACAGATTTTGGCCATATCCACACACTGGAACGCATCTTTGCCCAGTTGGGCCGTCACGGCCTGGCCTGTGATGGCGATGAGGGGAATGCTGTCGATGTTACATGTGTAGACGCCGGTGACAAAGTTTGTCGCGCCGGGGCCGGATGTCGCGAGGGCGACGGCCATTTTGCCGCTTGCGCGGAAGTGTCCGCCCGCGGCATGCACGCAGGCCTACTCGTGCCGGTGGCAGTAATGCTTGATCTGTTTGGACTGTCCGAGGTATTTGTAGACGCCGTTTATGCCCGCGCCCGGAATACCGAAGGCGGCTGTGACACCCTCTATTTCAAGAATTTTCACAATGGCTTCGCAAGCTTTCGTTTTCATCATAGTCGCGGCGGCAAAAAACATATATGCGCCGCGCACCTCCGTTTCATTAATTAAAATTATAATTTATTTTATAGTTATATCATAAATGATTTTCAGAAATCTTTCAACCCCCGTATTTGTTTTCTCCTCTGTGCATAAAAAAGCGGCGGG
>JAITVU010000247.1 GCA_031285645.1 Oscillospiraceae bacterium
GAGACAGTCGGGGAGCAGCTCCATGGATAACAATCGGGATAAAAGTCCCGTTTTGCCGCCGGATTCATCCTTTCGGCCGGGAATAAAGACGGTCTCCTGTTCGGATGCGCGTTCATACAGGGCCATGCGGTTCTCCTTCGCTAAGATTGCATTGTCAAACACACGCTTTGCGCGGCGTCGGGCAGTACCCGCTGCTCAAAACAGCCCGCCATTTTGAAGCCGTTTGACAGCAATCACGTCTTCACGCGCCGCGGTCATCAAAGATTTGGGTGATATCGGAACCGAGCGCGATGGGTATGCAGTCGACGCCGGGCATTAAGGCGCGGGCCGCGTGGGACTCTTCCGGCGTGACGCCGGGCATCAGGCAGGTGACGCTTTGTCCCGCGGCCAAAAAACGCGCTGCGGCGGCGCAGAAAGGCGCGTCGCGCCGCGCCGTGACAATATAGACGGCGGATACGCCGGAAGAGGCGGGCAGCGATGTGATTTTAGCGGCGACATCATCACCCGTATTAAACGCAATGGTGGCGAGGCGGTCGTAGATGCGGGCAAAATCACGCGGGTTTTCTCCCTTGATTTCGCGGTCCGGAGAAGCGGTGATGAGACTGACCACATACCCGGCGCGCAGACTGTAATGCGCGATCATGGCGGCGCATTCGCACGCGAGATCCGCCCGGAACAAAGCGTCTTCGCCCGTTAAGCCGTTTTTGCCGTTGTCAATGACAATCATGGCGGCGTTTTCAGCGGGGGTGTCATAGCTTTTGACAAGGAGTTCCCTTTTTCCGGCCGAGACCTTCCAGTGAATGCGCTTGGATGGATCGCCGGGGCGGTATGCCCTCAAGTCGGAAAAAGACTCGCCCTCGTCCGAAAGGCGCATTGAGCCGCCGCCAAAGAGCTTTGTGTCGCGCAGCCGCGCCGGCAAAAAGGGCGGGACGAGCAGGCGCGGGTAAATCGTCAGCTTTTTGAGCCTGTAATACGGAAGGCGGCGCAAATCGAAACGCAGGTGCAGGAGGCCGAAAATATCGTTGACGTCAAGCGTCGTCATACCCACGTCATAAACGCCCCTGTAGGCGCAATAGAGGGGGACGTCAAAATAAATGTGATTTTTAGGGGACAGGTTAAAGCTCAACACACAAGTCTCGTTAAGCTGCGCGGTCTTAACCTTGACGCGCATTAAGGTAAAAGGGAACGGCTTGTCGTTATAAATGCCGATTTTGAGCGTTGGGGTCGTGCCCTTAACGGAGGATTGCGCCGATATATCCTGCACGAAAGAAAAGGAAAAAAACGTCCAAAGATTGAGCATCAGCGCGCACAGAAGCAGAAAGCACTGCATGAAGAAGAGGAGGAAAAGCACTCTTTCCCCGGTAATTCTGGCCGCGAAAAAACACACGGCCATGACGAGGTAAAAGCAGATTCTGAAACTTTTCATGGCGCCTCCGTCTATGACCACAGATTCTCACGATAATACGTTTGAATGAGTAACAGCAATTTAATCCTGCATGGCCGGTACGGGCGCGAACCGCAGGACGTCCTCAAGAACGGTTTCGGGGGTTTGGTTCTGTATATAAGCCTGCGCCCGCATGATGATGCGGTGACACAGGACCGGCGCGGCCATTTTCTGCACATCGTCCGGCAGGACATAGTCGCGCCCTGAAAGCAGGGCATATCCCATGGAAGCCCGCATGAGGGCGATGGCGCCGCGCGGGCTCACACCCAGGGCGACCTCCTTGCTTTCACGGGTCCGGCGACAGACATCCACAATATAAGCCATGATACTGCGCGCGCACTGAACGCTTTCCAGCTTCTCCTGGAGGGCCAGTATATCATCCGCGTCCGCCACGGGGGTGAGCGTATCGGCCGCGCGCGCGCCGCCGCGCTCTAAAATGGCGATCTCATCGTTTTTATCCGGGTATCCCATCGCGACGCGCATAAAAAAACGGTCCAGCTGCGCTTCGGGCAGCGGATAGGTTCCCGTGAGTTCGACGGGGTTTTGCGTGGCGCACACCATGAAGGGTTTGGGCAATATATAGGTGTCGCCGTCGACAGTGACGCGGCCTTCCTGCATGGCCTGCAGCAGCGCGGACTGGGTTTTCGGGCTTGTACGGTTGATTTCGTCGGCAAGAACGATCTGGCTCATGATGGCGCCCTCGTGAAATTCCCTGTCGCCGGTCTTCATATGGAACATCGTAAATCCTGTAATGTCCGAGGGCAGGATGTCGGGGGTAAACTGGATGCGGCGGAACGAGCAGTTAACGCTCTGTGCCAGCGCGGCGGCGAGGGTCGTCTTGCCCAGTCCCGGCACATCCTCAATCAACACATGCCCGCCGCATATAAAACAGATGAGCATCAAATCGATCACGTCCGACTTGCCCACAATCACTTTTTCTATATTTTCCTTTACAGCGCTGAGCACACCGGCTTCACCACGGTTTTCCACACAAAGAGCCTCCGATTCGTCAGGAATTTTTTCTATGTATTGCGCTTGTTATCGACTACACTGATTATACCATTAATAAAAGCCCGTATAAAGGGTGCGTATGCACAAAAGAACGGGAAAATGTTAATTATTTTGCCGTCGGCCTCGGACTCATACTAAACAGTGACATAAAGATATCAATTAATCATCGCTTAGAACACGTTCTTGCACAAGAGCGCATCGACCGATTTTTTGGCTTTTTATCCGGTGTTTAGCATAATTTATGATTTTCACACCGGCCGGCGCGCGAACATATTGCAACATCCGCTCTTAAAAGCTATAATTATAGCGGCAGGAATCAATAAGCGGAATAAAAATATTAAAACTCCGCCGCATTCGGCGGAAAGCAAATAATACGTTCCGGTTATTTTTACTTTTGCT
>JAITVU010000004.1 GCA_031285645.1 Oscillospiraceae bacterium
AAATGCTACGCAATTTTTAAATACGCGGCAAACGCCGCGCGCCGCGCTTTTGGAATACCTGTTTGAAAACCACATAGTTTTCAAGCTTGTTGACTATACAACATTTTTTAGGATATACACAGTGAAAGAGGATCATCCGACATGTGTGCGTGTCATCTATACCTGTGACACCGCCCTTTCCAGATCCTTTTCCATACGCGCCTCGTCCATTTGGGCGCCGATACCGGCACACATTTCCGGTGTGAACGTTCCATTTTTGATAATAGGGCGGTTGAGCACATATTTTTCCCGTCCCGCAAGATCCTCTATGGAGTATTCCTGATACCAGTTGGCCGATACCGAATGCAGCACGAGCTGGTTGGTCGCCATCAGCCCAAGGCCCCGGTTTGTGTTGTGCGGAGAATAAATAATGCCGTACATGGCGCACAACTCACTGACACGGTTTGCATTGGAAAAACCGCCGCACTTTGTCAGGTCCGCGCCATAAATGCCGCAGCTGTCCTGCGTGATGAAATCCTTCATGGTGTGCATATTGAACTCCTGCTCGCCGACGCTGAGAGGAATGGGGAGCTTCTTGGCCAGTTGTATGTAGGCGTGCAGATCATAATAGGGACAGGGTTCCTCAAAGGCGGTGATATCGAATTCTTCGAGCAGTTGCGCCAGACGCAGAGCTTCGCTGGGGCGAAACGAGCTGTTGCCGTCCAGAATAACAGCGGTTTTATCGCCCACGGCTTTGCGTACCGTGCGCACTTTCTCCACATCCTGCGTGTGATCAATGATGCCGCTTCCATTGCCCATGCGCGGCCCGACCTTGATTTTGATGCCCTCAAAACCGTATGCCGCGATGGCCTTAATTACTTTGTCGGCCTCTTCACGCGGGGAGAGGTCTCGCGACATTGAGGACCCGTAAAAAGGGATGGTATCGCGCACTTTCCCGCCCAGCAGCGCGCAGACCGGCAGACCCGTATGTTTTCCGAGTATGTCCCACAGCGCAATATCGATGCCGCTGTATGCCATGCCGAGAATTTGCCCGTTAATTTTGTAGTTTTTCTTCATCAGGGTTTCTTCAATGGCAATGATATTGAGGGGATCCATGCCGATGAGGCGTTTGGCGAAAATCTCGTGGATAACATGGACATTGCCCTTTGTGTCCATGGGACTGCAGTCACCGTAACCCACAAGACCAGCGTCGGTTTCAAGCTTGACAATATGGACGAGTTCCTTTTGGCTGTAATATGATGTTACTTTTGTGATTTTCATTTTTTTCATCCTTTCCTGAGTCTTCTGGAACTCATTATAGCATATTTGCCCGGCACCGTCAGTTTTTTATAGTGGGCGACCCTAATAACGGCGCGTCGTTTAAAACCGTTCAATCGGTTTTAAATAATCAATCCGCCCAGCCGGATTGATTGCGGCTGAAAGCCGCCGGCGCGCTGTTTAGCCGATACCGTGTTATCGGACATTGGAGCGAGCAGCCTTGAACTCGTGCTGTATTGATTTTGATTATATGCGCAAGGCCCCGGAAAAATCCGGGGCCTTGCGCCGTAAAACTATATTGCCGGGACTTGCACCCCGCGCAGATCACATATTATAAACCGCCGGCCGATTTCCATATCAGCGTAAAAGTCAGGACGTCACGATCCAAAGAGACTGTAATGGCGCCGCCCATTTGCTCGGTCAGCTCTTTGACAATGGAGAGTCCAAGTCCCGTGCTCTCCCCCGACCGCATACGGTCGGCCGTGAAAAAACGCTGAAACAGCTGCGCGACATCGTATTCTTCAAGCCCTTCGGCCCGATTGGAAAAGGTCAGTATAACATCGCGGTCCGATAGCGCGCTTGTGATTCGGATATCGCCGCCGCCATACTTCACCATGTTCTGCATTAAATTCGTGATAATTCTTGATAGAGCGGCTTTATCGGCAATGATCCATAGTTTCTGCTGAGAAAGCTCAATGCGCGGCTCAACCCCACGCATTGTGAGCGGTTCATAAAAACCGGCCAGCTCCTCCGCGAGAACGTCACCGGCGTCAACACGTTCCATATCAAGTGGATAGGCCCCTGATTCGAGGCGGGTCAGGGTAAACAACCCCTCGATAAGCTGCCCGAGCGATTGGGCTTTTTTCGACACGATATCGAGGTAGCGGACATTCTGTTCCGCTGAGTTATTTCCGGACTGGAGAAGCTTGACATACCCGATGATCGAGGTCAGCGGTGTGCGCAGGTCATGGGAAATATTGGCCATGCTTTGACGCATGTCATCCATCGCCGAACGATAGTCGCCCCGTTCTTTGTATATATCCGCGTAAAGATCATTGACGGCGTTCGCCAGAGCCTGAACGCGGCGGCTTTGCGATATCACTGTGACGCGCTCGTTTGTGTCCCGGCCCCGGATACGCAAAATCGTCTGGGTCATCCCGGAAACTTCCCTGCGCAGCATCAGCCACTTAAAAGTGGTAAACGCGAGCAAAACAGCAAGCAGGCATATAATTAGTTCCAGCATAATAGTCCCCCAGAAACGGCTAAGATTTTTAATTATAAATCGAATGCGTCTAAACCGCGTCCCTCGGAGCCGCAAATCCGCCGCGCCTTTCAGGCGCGGCAACACTGCGCATGCAAGCATGCGCAGTGCCCATGGCGGTAAACCGCCAAGGAGGATTTGCGGCGTTAGGCCTGCGTAAAAACCGTTGAGTTGCACCAATCTTTCCGGATTGCTTCAGATGTTAAGCATATAACTGGACAGATCTTACGCCATATCCGCTTTGCGATAATGGGTTACACCAAGAACAGTTGTGCCGGCCGCGATAGCAAGCCCGGATACAACAGCGATCAGGATATCGGAAAAGGGCAGGGTCCAATAAGAGATCATCAGCTTTCCGACCATGTTCCAGTCCAGAAGGCTGAGCCACTGCAGGGAGGGGATCATGGTGAGCATCTGAATGAGAGATGTAAGGAGCATAAGGGCGATAAGGTAAATCGCGATTGTCATGCTGCTCTTTTTAGTAAACGCCACAAGGCAATGGCCGAAGCCGATGATAGCCAGCTGTATGGGCAAAAGCAGGAGTGTCGAGACAAGAATCTGAAGAAAAAAGGCCGGAGTGAGCCCGCCAAACCCAAAAGCGATGCCGCCAATCAGGATGCTGAGCAATAGTGAAACCAGTGTTAAAAACACGCAGCCGCAGACACTGAGAATGAGCTTTGAGAGGTATACCTTTGTTCGGTTTGTCTCGTAGGAAAGCGTATTACGGTATGTTCCGTTGCCAAAATCAGCGCAAAAGATTGTGATAATCAGGGGAAGGAAAAAGAATGGGAGCATGTTTGTCGCCACAATCTCTCTGGCAAAGTCGGCCGCGCTTCGGGGCATAAAGACATCAAACTCATCCATGTCGGCCT
>JAITVU010000069.1 GCA_031285645.1 Oscillospiraceae bacterium
GGACGAATTTGTAAAAAATAAACAAATTAAAAGCTTTGATTTTTTAATAATATAGAAATACAATATAAAAATAATTGTATTCTTTTAATAATTAGAGTCATTTTATGGGAAAATAAGACATTTTTTCTGTTTGACAAAAAAAATCTGCGTGCCTATAATGACAATGCTCTGGCAATGTGTACCTGATTGACCAACATCAGGTAAGGACGTACAAAATTCATATGCCCGGTTTTATGGGCCTGATTTTAAGAATTCGTGCGTCGTTTGCATGCTCAACATGACATGCGTATACCCGCCCCATTGGACTTTGACGTAAAAAAGATAATCAAAGCATATACAGTTATACCGCTTGATTTCATTTTTCATTCGGTTTTTCGAGTGAATTGTCGCCGGAGCCATGTGGGCTTGTGTCGGTCTTGGGATTCAATGGGTTCTGAGGTGGACAGGTCCCGCATAAAATCATGTATGGCAACAAGGAGAGTTTTGTTATTTATGTTATTGATGGACAAATTGATCAAAAACGCCCTGATTATTTTCGAAGTAGTCAAAAGCCGGGCGTTCACGGTTTCACTGTTCGCTGTGATGCTGGCGCTCATCGTTTTCAAGGTGACGGATATGGCCAATGTCGTCAGTATCGTCGACGGAGCCCAGACGCGCGTGTGTTACACGCTGAGCGATGATCCCGAGGAAATTCTCGCCGGTAACGGCGTCGTCACGCTGGCATTTGATGCTGTGGATGTGTCGGAGCTGGACGGCAAGCTGACGGAAATCACCGTTAACCGCGCCTTTCCCGCCTATGTTGAGGCGGATGGGCAAAAAAAGAAAGTGATGGTGACGGGCGGTACGGTGGAGGAACTCCTGTCCAAAGCGGATATTGAGCTGAACAAGTACGACGAGGTAGACACACCGCTCGATGAGGAAGTCGCGGAGGGCACGGTCGTAACGGTGACGCGAAAGTATTTTTTGACGGTACACAACCGTGAGAAACTGCCTCACGAAACCGTGGTCAGCTATTCGCCCGATGTCGCGGCCGGGACGGAGGAAGTGCTTGTGGAGGGTGAGAGCGGCATGCATGTGGAGACCGTGCAGCAGCTTGTTGTGGACGGAGAAGTGGTCGAGGAGACCGTAAAGGGTTCCGAAGTGGAGCGCGAGCCTGTAACCGAGGTTGTCGTGAAGGGTTTCCCGGTGCAGCCCGTGTCGGATTATGATTTCGAGTTGCAGTTTGACGAAAACTGTGAGCCCGTGGATTACGCCTCGGTGCTGCGCGAACAAAAATCCGCGGGATACAGCGCGCCGAGCGGCGCCGGTACGGCAAGCGGGCTTAAAGCTGTCGTCGGCCATGTGGCGGTCGACCCCAAAGTGATCCCCTACGGCACGAAGCTTTTTATCAAGTCGAGTGACGGCAAGCATATCTATGGGTACGCCATTGCGGCCGATACGGGCACGGCGCTCAAGCAGGGCCTGATTACAGTGGATTTGTTTTATGATACGTATGAGGAGAGCGCCCGCAACGGCATCCGCAAGGTGGACATATTCATTCTCGAGGACAAGAATGAGGCCGAGGCGGCTTAACAGATTTTCGGACGCTTGCGTGTGAAAACTTCTGAAACCGGCGGGCTTGCACGTTGTTAAAACACCCATCTCATTTTAAAATGAGATGGGTGTTTTTTATTGACTTATTGACAAAAGTACTATATAGAACTATACTAAATAGTACCGATAGGCGGACACAAAAAAAGGGGGAGATCATGTGGAAGAGCAGCTTAGAAAAGACATGATTCAATTCATTGAAGGGAGCCGCGACGCCGTTGTGTGTTCTATTGACGAACATGGATTTCCAAACGCCAAGACAATGTTCAGACGGAAAACCGAAGATTTGCGAACAATCTGGTTTTCATCGAATGTGTCGGCGGTTCGCACACAGCAATGGACGGCGTGTTCGAAGGCCTGTGTTTACTTTTTCGATCGGGAAGACAACGCCGGGCTTATGCTGACAGGGCATATAAAAATTTTTACGGATGATGAGACAAAGCGGCTGCATTGGAATCAGGGGGATGAACAGTATTATCGCCTTGGCCCCACGGATCCTGATTATTGCATGTTGCGCTTCACGGCGGACAAGGGCAACTATATGTCCGGAAATAAGTATTTGTTCAGTCTTGACGGCTGCGTGTCTGTGGCCGCACACCATTATGATGGGAAATGGACACAGGACTGACCGTGGGAAGGCAAACAGGAGAGCCGGGCTAAAGCCCGGCTCTCCTGTTTGTTGTGCTATACTCAGCGACCTTCAAAACCGTTCCGGTTTTGAAGGTCGTTCACTATATCAAATGTATTTAAGCCGGATCAATCACGGGATTCTCGAGTCTGCCAATGCCCTCAATTTCAACGGCGACGGTATCGCCGCTTACCATGGGGCCGATACCGGAAGAGGTGCCTGTGAGAATTACGTCGCCGGGCAGCAGGGTCATGACCTGCGAGACAAAGCTCACCATTTTTTCCACACCGAACAGAAGGTATTTTGTATTGGAATCCTGAACAGTTTTACCGTTGAGACAGGTGCGTATGGGCAGCGCGGCGGGGTTAATATCCGTCTCAATACAGGGGCCGATCGGCAAGAAGGTGTCAAAGCCTTTTCCGCGCGTCCACTGCCCGTCCTTGCTCTGCAAATCCCGCGCCGTGACGTCGTTGGCGCATGTATAGCCAAATATGAAAGCGGCGGCCATCTCTTCGGGAATGTTTTTCGCTGTGCGGCTGATGACAATGGCGAGCTCGCCCTCATAGTCCACGCGCCGGGACATGGCGGGGCGGATGATGCTCTCCCCGGGGCCGATGACCGATGTGGAGGGCTTGATAAAGATGCAGGGCTCATCGGGGCGCTGCGCGTTTGTCTCCTCAATGTGGTCGATATAGTTGAGGCCCACGCACACCGCTTTGGACGGCTTGACAGGGCTGAGCAGCTTGATATCTGCCAGCGCCACATCGACACCGGCGGGCGCGAGGCCTGTGGCGATATCGCCCTTATACAGCGCCACGAAATCGTCTATGAGTTCGCCGTACCACTCTTTGTCCTGATAAATAAACCGGATCAGCTTCATTTGCACCGCTCTTTTCTATAATTTATTGCATTTGATTGAATTATACCTGTTCTGACTCTGAATGTCCACTATGGCGCCATGTGTTTTTAGAAAACGGACGTTATGTCAGTTCGGCGAGCCCGCTGTGAAGCTGGTAGTAGCGCCCTTTGTTTTCCAGAAGCTCGTCGTGGTCGCCGCGCTCGATGATTTCACCGTTTTCAAGCACGATGATGGCGTTGGCGTTGCGCACGGTGGAGAGCCTGTGGGCGATGACAAAGACGGTGCGCCCCTTCATCAGCGCGTTCATGCCGCGCTGCACAAGCAGCTCGGTGCGCGTGTCGATCGAACTTGTCGCCTCGTCGAGAATCAGCACCGGCGGCTGCGCGATGTAGGCGCGCGCAATCGCCAACAGCTGGCGCTGCCCCTGTGAGAGGTTGCCGCCGTCGCCCTCCAGCACGGTGTCGTAGCCTTTGGCCAGTTTTTGGATAAAGCTGTGCGCGTTGGCTTTTTTCGCGGCTTCAATGCACTCCTGATCCGTCGCGTCGAGGCGGCCGTAGCGGATATTGCCCATGACGGTATCGGTGAAAAGGTGCGTGTCCTGCAGCACGATGCCCAAGGAGCCGCGCAGGCTGTCCTTCCTGATATCCCGCACGTCGATGCCGTCGTAGGTGATGCTGCCCTCCTGCACGTCATAAAAACGGTTGATCAGGTTGGTTATGGTGGTTTTACCCGCACCGGTCGACCCCACAAAGGCGATCATCTGGCTGGGCTTCGCGTAGAGCGAGACATGTTTGAGCACCGGTTTTTCCGGATCATAAGCGAATGTGACGTCGTTAAAGCGTACGTCGCCTTTAAGCGGGATTGTCCCGCCGTCTTCTTTGAGCCAGTACCAGTTCTTGCCGCCGTCCGCTGTCTTTTCGGTCTGTATTGTGACCGTGCCGCCGTCAATCTCGGGCGCTTCGTCCATCATGGCGAAGATGCGCTCGGCGCCGGCGACAGCCGAGTAGATATTGTTCATTTGGCCTGAAATCTGGTTGATGGGCTGGCCGATCTGGCGGGAGAACTGCAGGTAAGAGGCCAGCGAGCCCACGTCGAACAGGCCGAATATGGTGAGCACGCCGCCGAATACGGCCGAAAAGGCGTAGGAAACGTTGTTGAGGTTCACCATGATGGGCATCATCATACCCGCGAAAAAGTTGGCGTTTCTGGCGGCGTCCTGGTAGGATGTGTTGAGCGCCTCGAACGCGTCACGCGCCTTTTTCTCATGGTTAAAGGCCTTGATTTCCTTGAGGCCGCCCAAACTCTCCTCGATCGTGCCGTTGAGTTTGCCCATCACTTCCTGTTGCTTGCGGAAGTATTCGCGGCTGCGTTTGCCCATTGTCGCCACAACAAGGAACATGAGCGCGATCACAATCACGGTGATGACAAATAAAATGGGGCTGAGCACAATCATGCTGACAACGGCGCCCGTAAAGAGGATAAACGAAGAGAGAAACTGAGTGAGGCTCTGCTCGAGCATCATCTGGATATTCTCGGCGTCGTTTGTATAACGGCTCATCAGCTCGCCGTGGGTGTGGGTGTCGTAGTATTTAAGCGGCAGCTTCTGCATTTTGTCGAACAGCTCGCGCCTGATGGTGTTGATCGTCCGCTGGGCGAGGCGCACCGTTGTGCGCGACTGCAGATAGCTGGCCGCGATGCCGAGCAAATAAATCATGGCGAGCCCCGCGATGGCGACAGGCAGTTCCCTGAAATTGCCCGGCATGATGTAATCATTGATCAGCGGGCGCAGGAACAGCGAGCCCGCGATGGAGCTGCCGGAGCTGATCAGCAAAGCGATCACAACAAGGGCGATCAGGCCCTTGCTCCCCTTAAGGTAGCTGAAAATACGCCTCAAAGTCCCGCGCAGGTTTTTAGGCTTTTGAACGGGCATTTGCCCCCGACCGCCGGGACCGCCGTGCCCGGGTCCGCCGCGCATCGGCGCTTCTTGCGTTCTCTTTCTGTCGTCAGCCATCAGTGTTTCACCCCTTCCGACTGGGAGATGCAGATTTCCCTGTATATCTCGTTGTTTTCCAGCAGCTCGTCATGCGTGCCGATACCGGCCACAACGCCGTCGTCAAGCACGATGATCTTGTCGGCCTCCTGTACGGAGCTGATGCGCTGGGCGACGACAATGACGGTGCAGTCCTTGAAGTTTTTGGTGAAGGACCGGCGGATCAGCGCTTCAGTGGCGGTGTCAACGGCGCTTGTGCTGTCGTCGAGGATCAGGATCGACGGCTTTTTCAGCATAGCCCGCGCGATGCACAGGCGCTGTTTCTGGCCGCCGGACACATTGACGCCGCCCTGGCCGAGTTCGGTCTCGTAGCCGTCGGGGAAACTCTCGATAAAGTTGTGGGCCTGGGCATCCTTAGCCGCGCCGACAATATCGTCCGTGCCGGCGTCGGGATTGCCCCAAAGCAGGTTATCCCTGATTGTGCCGCTGAAAAGATTGTTCTGCTGCATCACCATGCCGATGCCGGCGCGCAGGTCCTCCTGGACATAGTCGCGGACATTGACGCCGTCCACAAGGATTTCGCCCTGGCTGGCGTCATAAAAACGCGGGATCAGGCTCACTAAAGTGGTTTTGCCTGAACCGGTGCCGCCCACAATACCCACAAGCGCACCCGGCTCGGCTTTGAAGCTCACGCCGGAGAGCACATCGCCGCCGCCGGCGCTGTAGCGGAAGGAGACGTCTCGGAATTCGACGCCGCCCTGTGTGACTTTAGGCATATCGCCGGAAGGCAGGGCCTTGGCGTCATCGCGCACATCGGTCGCGGTGTCGAGCACTTCGAGGATGCGCTGGGCGCAGGCGCGTGCCCTTGTAAGCATGACAAAAACCATGGCGAATATCATCACGCTCATTAAAATCTGCATGATGTAGCTGATAAAGCTCATCAAAGCGCCGGTCGTCATGTCGCCGGTGCCGACGAAGTTGCCGCCGAGCCATATGACGGCGATGGTCGTCGCGTTGAGCACAAGCATCATCAGGGGCATTGTGACGGCGACAAGGTTGCCCGCCTTGACAGCGGACGCCATGAGGTCGTCGTTGCTTTTGCCGAACTTGGTGCGCTCGTACCCCTCGCGCACAAACGCCTTGACGACGCGGATGCCGATCAGGTTTTCGCGCACGGTGCCGTTGAGCGCGTCGAGGCGCTGCTGCATCTCGGAGAAGAGCAGGCCCGCTTTGCGCATGATGAAGGGCACGGCGATGACAAGCACGATAATGGCCCCGAAGATCACGGACGAGAGCCTGAGATTGATGCTGACGGCGATGACAAGCGCGCTGACGAGCATAATGGGCGCGCGCGTGAGCATGCGCATGGACATCATCAGCGTGCCCTGCATCTGGTTTGTGTCGTTGGTCATGCGTGTGATGAGGGAGGCGCTGGAGAAGTGGTCGATGTTGGAGAAGGAGAAGTGTTCAATTTTATCAAACAGCGCCCGGCGCAGGTTGGCCGAAAAACCCTGGCTGGCCTCGGCCGATATTTTGGCGTTGAGTATGCCGAAGACGATGGCGAAGGCCGAAAGCAGGACCATCAGACCGCCGATGCCGAGCATAT
>JAITVU010000186.1 GCA_031285645.1 Oscillospiraceae bacterium
CCGGGGTCTCTGCCCCGGGGAGGTTCATTTTAACAAGACGCAAGCCGACTGTCCATATTCAATTAAACTGTTAATTGAATATTTTTCATTTAATATCCCGGCATTTCATACATAACTTCAGATTTAATAATATATTTTATGTTGAGTGTATAGTAAAATGTTGTCACACGATGGAACGGTGCGTGCCACTGACGCACCATTGTCGTGCAGACCCGGTGATAATTCTACGCCGGTAAAATAAGGAGGTTTATATGAAACTCTGTAAGCGATTTACCTGTGTTGCTCTGGCCGTTTTGATTGTCATCGGCGCGGCGGCATGTGGAAACGGTACCGCTGAGCAATCGGCCGATCAGCCGTCCGCGTCCACATCTGCGTCGGCTGCGGTTTCGGACGGCGGGTCCTCGGAAGCCGCCGCGCCTGTGGCTGACGGTGAGTGGCAGCCCACCCACGATTATTCCGAGAGACTTAAGATCACAACATCCAACGTTGGTGTTGTCGAAGGACATGACTTTACGTCCGGTGACGGCCTGGCCCAGTTCTATTCCGATAAATTCAATATCGATCTGGAAGTGGCCGCCACAACGTACGACAACTGGGATGAGCGCATGCGCGTTTGGATCAACTCCGGCGACATGCCCGACACGGCCGTCATCAACTATAAACATGTCGATTTCAGCTCCTATGTGGAGCAGGGGCTGGTCAAGCGCTTCCCCGACGACTGGAAAGAGCGCTGGCCGAATCTGGCCAAGGCTTTCAGCGTCTCGACGCTCGGCCCCAAAATGGAAGAAGTGTTTGACGGGACATATTTCCATGCGCGTCCGCGATTCAGCGAAAATCTGCCGGGCGATCCGCTGCCCAACCACCAGTCCATTTTCCTGCGCAAGGATTGGGCCGAGGCCGTCGGTTTCCCGGTTAAAACCGCCTACACAATCCCCGAAATTATGGAATACCTACAGCTTATTCAGGATCAGGATCCCGGGAAGCTCGGTGAAAAGCTGATCCCGCTGGCCGGAAACCCCGCCTATTCCGCGCGCATGTTTGTTTACAGCAACAGCGCGCACTACGATAATTTCTACAAGGATACGGACGGCGTTTACAAATGGGGCCCGGCCTCCGACGATACCCTGGAAGGCCTGAAAATCTTTAAAGAGGCTTACGACAAGAAACTGCTCAATCCCGAGTTCTATACATACAAGATCGACCAGGATATTGAGCAGGTGACGATCCAGGCGGTTGCGGGCGCATGCTACACATCCGCGACGACAGGCGGTATCCGCTCGTACTTCATCAGGGATTTCGAGGGGAACAACGAAGGCCTCAAAGCCGACGACTGCATGCATGTCGCGACCCTACTCGGCGTGGACGGCAACTATCATCAGGAGGATCTTATCAACTTCTGGGGCGTTGTCGCCTTCAACCCCGACATCGACGACGCCAAATTCGAGCGTTACATGGATATCCTCGACTTTAACGCGACGCCAAAAGGCCTTGCCATTCTGAACCTGGGGCTCGAGGGCGAGGACTGGGTTCTGGAGAACGGCGAATACAAATCCATGCTGCCCGAAGGCACGACTATCGGCGGCAAAACAGGCAAATACCCCAGCCAGGGTTATACATTGGGCGCGTCCATCCTGTTCGATGACTTCGCGTTCAGCAACCCCAATATTCCCAAACACATCCGGGAAATGTCGCGCCAGCTCTATGCTGAAAGATGCGAAATCGCGACGCCTGAAACCTTTACAAAAGTCGACTGGGATCTTTACTGCTACGATTCGCCCAGCAAACGGAAGGTCGCCTTTGATTACGGGACCGAATACTCAAGCCTTGTGACGATGGACGGCGACATCGAGGCCAACTGGCGCGCCTGGGTGGACGCTAAAATGGCGATGGTCCAGCCCGTTTTGGATGAGCTGAACGCCTTAGGCCAATAATAGCGTACCCATTTGTTAAAAAAACTGACAAAGCCGATAGTGGCGGGTGGACTGCCGCCCGCCGCTTCGGTTGGTTTTTGAATGCGCGGTTAAATTTATCGGTCCGATCAGGTAATAAATCTAAATCTTGCAAAGGAGGCGCTATGGATAAACAATCAGCACTCCCTAAAAAAGCGCCGCTGTGGACGAGGATCAAAAAGGCAAAGGAAGTCTATCTGCTTGTTTTGCCCGGCGTCGTCTGGTATGCGATTTTCGCCTATATCCCCATTTATGGGCTGACACTGGCCTTCAAGACCTATAAGGCCAGCCTCGGTATTTTCGGGAGCCCGTGGATCGGGCTGGAGAATTATGTATACGTCTTCAGGGACCCCAGCTTCATGGAGGCTGTGTGGCGCACGATATACATCAACGCCGGGCGCCTGATTTTTCAGTTCCCTGTCCCGATCATTCTGGCGCTCATTCTCAACGAGGTGCATGTGCGCCGCTACAAAAAGGTGGTCCAGACCATCTACACTTTCCCCCATTTCCTGTCGTGGGTGATTGTGTCCAGCGTTTTGGTCAACTTCCTCAGCGTCAACGGCGTTGTCAACGGCATTATTGGCTTCTTTGGCGGGGAGAGCGTCAATTTCGTCGGCTCTCCCAAGCTTTTTCAGCCGCTGCTCTACGCGACCGAAAGCTGGAAATCGGCCGGATGGAGCATGATTATTTACATAGCGGCGATCGCCGGTATCGACACGGAACAGTATGAATCCGCCCAGATTGACGGCGCAAGCCGTTTGCAGGCGATTTGGTACATCACGCTTCCGGGACTCAAAAGCACCATCATCGTCATGTTCATCCTTGCGGTCGGCAACTTAATGAACGCCGGGTTTGACCAGATCTTTAATATGAGCAACGCGGCGACATCGAAGGTCGCCGAGATCCTCGATATGTACATTTACCGCATCACGTTCCAGGGCGCGGCCGACTTTTCCTTTTCCAGCGCGGTCAGTCTCTTCCGTTCCATTGTTAACTTCCTCCTGCTTCTGACCGCGGACCGCGTGTGCAAGCTGCTGGGCTCGGACGGCCTCTTCGGTTAACGCGGTTATGCCGTTTTTCACGTGCAGGACGAAAAGACGTGCCATGCCCGGTATCGGACTCCATAAGACCCACATTCCACATATTTATTCCCACCGCCATAATATGGTGCGAAAGGGGTGTTCAATTGGCAACTAAAACAATAAATGCGGTGAAAAAGCGCGGGCGTCTTGTCAACCGCTTTGAGCTGCTGGACGTCTTTCTTCTCATTATTCTGACGGCGTTCGCGCTCATGATTATCGTGCCATTTATCAACGTGCTGGCGATATCCTTTACAACGCATAAGGAGTATCTCGACACGCCGGTGTTGCTTTTCCCTAAAAAATGGACGCTCGACAACTACAAAATGCTCTTTGAGGACGGCCGGATCTGGGTGGGCTACCGCACGACGCTGATTTTCCTGTGCATCGGCATGCCGCTTAATATGATCCTGACGACAAGCATGGCATACGGCCTGAGCCGCCCCACTTTTCCGTTCAAGAAATTCCTTGTCTATTTCGTCATTATCACAATGTTATTTCACGGCGGCATCATTCCCATGTACCTGCTTATGAAACAGCTCAACCTGATTAATAAGATTTGGTCCGTTATCCTGGCCTCCGGCATGAACTCCTTTTATTTAATTATCATGCGCAATTATTTTATCTCATTGCCGGAGTCCATTATGGAATCCGCCAAGCTGGACGGCGCGAACGAATGGCGCATCCTGCTCAGGATCGTTCTGCCGATCTCATTGCCGATTATAGCGACGATCACGCTGTTTTACTCGGTTGACCGCTGGAATGAATGGTTTAACCCCATGATTTTTATCCGGCGCAACGATCTTGTCGCTTTGCAGCTTGTGCTGCGCTCCATGATCGTCGACATGAAGATCAGCGACGCCGCCACATTATCGGCCAAGCTGGAAACGCAGTTTTCCGACGGCATGAAGATGGCCGCCGTTATTGTGACAATGCTGCCGGTGATGTGTATTTACCCGTTTCTGCAAAAGCACTTTACAAAAGGCATTATGATTGGCGCCATCAAGGCGTAAAAAAAGGAGGAAAAACGATGCGCGCGACTATCGATATCAGAAGGAAAGGGCCGGTTATCGACCGGCATATCTACGGGCATTTTTCAGAGCATCTGGGACGGTGCGTGTACGACGGCTACTGGGTGGGGGAGGACTCGCCGATCCCCAATGTGCGGGGAATCCGCACCGATATTGTGGATGCGATGAAGGCGATCAGGACGCCGAACATCCGCTGGCCAGGCGGCTGCTTCGCGGATGATTACCACTGGATGGACGCCATCGGGCCCAAGGAGAAGCGCATACCGATGGTCAATGTACACTGGGGCGGGACGCTGGAAAACAACCACTTCGGCACGCATGAGTTTATGGACCTGTGCGAGCAGGTGGGGTGTGAGCCGTATATATGCGGGAATGTCGGCAGCGGTACGGTGCGCGAAATGCGCGACTGGCTGGAATATATGACGGACGACGGACAGTCCCCAATGGCGCAGCTGCGGCGGCAAAACGGCCGGGAAAAGGCCTGGGGAATCAAATACTTCGGCGTGGGCAACGAAAACTGGGGTTGCGGCGGCTTCATGACGGCGGAGGAGTACGCGGGGGAATTCCGGCGCTACGCGACTTATGTGCGGGATTACCAGTATATGGGTAAAAGCAATTGGTGGCAGGCGCCGCCTGTCGTCCGCATCGCGGGCGGACACAACGCGGAGCGCTACGACTGGACTGAAACGCTGATGCGCGCGGCCGGAAGCCGGCTCATGGGCGGTCTCTCCGTACACTGCTATGTGAAGCCGGGCGAGGAGATGAACGGAACCAGCTTCTCGGAAGACAGCTGGTACCAGACCGCCGCGAACACCTATAAAAAAGAGGAACTCTTCAAAAAAAGCGTCAGCATTATGGATTATTATGACCCCGAAAAGAATATCATGATGGCGGTTGATGAGTGGGGGATCTGGGTGGACAACGAGCCCGGCACGCCGCCCGGCTTCCTGTTCCAGCAGAATACAATGCGCTCGGCGCTGTGCGCCGTGCTGATGCTGCATATGTTCCACCGCTACGCGGACCGCATCAGGCTCGCGAACCTGGCCCAGACCATCAACGTCTTGCAGTCGATCATCCTGACCGAGGGCGGCAAGATGGTCAAGA
>JAITVU010000208.1 GCA_031285645.1 Oscillospiraceae bacterium
CAAACAGGCAGGCGCAAAGGGCTGTCAGACCGCGCTGTCCCTGGGCGCGCCGAGCATGGCGTCTATACGGCGCATTGTGTCCGCGAGCTCGTGCGCCGGGCAGAAAAAAGCGCCGTACATATCGCGCATGGCGCGTTCGCAAATCTCAAGGGCCTTGGGACCCATGCCCATGTCCACAAGGAGTATAACGCCGTCCGGGCCGCTCCATCCCAGGCGCAACAGGCAGTCGTTGAGCTGCCGCTCCACTTCGGCGGGATTGTCGTAGAGCGTGATCACTCTGTAATTGCTCTTGGTCAGCTTCCCGGGCTTTTTGGCATAGACAAGGTCCCCGATGATACAGGCCATGCCGATGCAGGCGAGCGTGCAGACGCATATCCACATCACGATATCCATAAAAACAGCTCCATTCCTGTAAAATGACTTGTTTTCTTATCCAGCATATGTCATTTTGAGGGATATGGTGCATATTTTGCGTTTTGTGGACATAAAGGCCTTGCCGGCAGGCGTACAGTCTTGCAATTTAAAATGTCCGCTGTTTTAAACCGCAATGACCCAATGGGAGTTTGTTTAGCATGCTTCTTTGCGGGGCCAGTCTTAAAGCGGATTCACTATATAATGCGCTTAAGCGGGAAAAGCAATTGGCGAGCCAGCCCGGGCGGTAACAAATTATAGTCGGAATTCAGCCATTATGTTATAATGATAAAGTGGCATACACGGATATTGTTGAGAAGCGAGGGGGAATGCAGGCATATGAGACAAAAAATATTGGAACAGGCTATTTATCTGTTTTGTGAATTCAGCTTTGAAACCGTGACCATCAGCGACATTGCCAAAGCGACGGAGACGACGCCCGTGGAGGTTTACAATCATTTTTCCGGAAAAAATGATATTCTGGATAATATTTACGCGTTCTATCGCGACGTTATTATGTCTCGAAGGCTGACCGAGCCGGAATATATGCCGATTCTCAGGGACGGGAGCGCCAAAGAGATACTCGGAATTTTTGATTACCCTCTGCCTGAGCCGATTTCCTATCATTTTTGCGTGATCAAAATCATTTGGGCCAGGCGGTTCACGGATATGAAGGCGCGTGAAGTCTATATAGAGCAGGCGTACCACGCCGCCCAGGACTTCATTCATGAAGTCCTGAGAAAAGGGATCGCGATTGGGCGGCTCGATATGGAGGACAGTGAGATTGAAACAGTGGCCAATATGATTCACGCGATTCGGGAATATGCCGCCAATACGGCCGTTATTGAGCCGGATCACACCAGGTGGCTCGCAATCGAGGGCAATATGATGGAGAAACTGGCGGGTATGATCAGGCTGCGCGACGGGAAAAAGGAGACGAAACAAGTCGTTAATGTGGATATGGATGCGGCAGTGAGGGAGGCGATTCAAAACGACTCCCTGATGTCAGGCCGGTATTACCACTATCTCTGCGAGGCGGGCAGAAGAGGCGACAGGGAACTGGCGGCCATAATCCGCGAAGTGATGCAAAATGTGCTCGACGAACTCGACGCCCTGTATTTATATTCCGGAAACGGCGGCGGTGAAATAAACGAAAGGGCAATATGCGAGCACATTGTGGCGCACGAAGCGCAAAAGCAGTTAATGGCAAAAGATAAAATAATTGATGACGGGCAGGGGGCCGGACAAATATTGATGGATATTGTTGACCTCGCGGCCCAGCATGAGCGGATTTTCAGAGACCAGCTAAAGCGGTTCCCGTAAAAAGCGTGGTTGACAGTTTTAACAGACAATCCCTGATCCTGTTAACTTATAGCGGCGGGAATAAATAAGCGGAACAGGAAGATATTAAAATTCCCGCCGCATTCGGCAGAAAGTAAATAATAACGTTCCGGTTATTTTTTACTTTTGCTATAATTTGTGGAGCGTATTTGCAGTGGAAATCATAAACATGACGGAACTGACCGACGCGCAAAAATTGCAGGCGGCCCAAATCCTCGCGGACAGTCTGCCACTCGGATGGGCGACCCTCAAGGACGCGATGGACGAGATCAATGAGAGGCTGATACCCGAAAACACACTGCTCGCCGCTGTGGAAAAAGGCGATGTCATCGGATGGGGCGGCATTCTCGCGCCGTCTTATAATGGGAACGTGTTCGAAATGCATCCCCTCGCTGTCAAGGAATCGAAACGAAAACAGGGTGTCGGGCGCATGATTGTCACGGCCCTTGAAAATGCGGCGCGGAACCGGGGCGGCCTGATTATGTGGCTTGGCGCCGATGATGAGCATGAAAACGGCGAAACATCCCTTGCCAATGCCGATTTGTTTGACCGCTTACCCGAGCGGCTGGCCGGCTTTGAACCGGGTACGCACCAGACGGCCTTTTACATGAAGCTCGGGTATAAGGTCATCGGTGTTATGCCTGATGCGAACAGGGCCGGGAAGCCGGACATTTTTATGGGTAAAAGGCTGTGATTGTGCGCATAGCCAGGTGAAAACCGCTTACATAGTGAACGCGCACGCCGGAGGCGTGCGCGTTCACTATGTAAGGTTCGAAGGTCGTTTTGTTGCGTGATTTTATGTTGGCGGCATATTTGCCGCCGCAATCTGTATATTGTGTCCCGGTTTATTTCTTAGACTGCCCAAAACGATTTTCCGTGCCGTTCAGGAGCCGCTTAATATTGCTTTTGTGCACAAAGAGGACAATCGCGCCTGTAATCAGGGCGCAGGCTGTTTCAAAAACAGCCGGGCGGCCATTGAGAACCCAGTAATAGGCGAGCGTGAGCAGGGGATAGGCAATGGCCCCAAGGATTGATGAGAGCGAGACGATTTTCGTGATGAAGACAATGGGGATAAATATAACGCAAAGTATGATGAAAACCACGGGATTGACGACCATAATGACGCCCAGCGACGTCACAACGCCTTTTCCGCCCTTGAAGCGGAAAAAAACAGGATAGAGATGGCCGAGCAGGACAAACAGCCCCGCGAAATAGCCCGCGGCAGACTGGGAATACCCGCCGTGGGAAAAGATCAGGCGCGCGATGGCAATGGCGGCCACGGCTTTAAGAAAATCCCCCGCCGCCGTAAAGATAGCGGGCCACTTCCCGTAGGTGCGCAGCATATTTGTCATGCCCGCGTTGCCGCTGCCATGCTTGCGCACATCATCCTTGGCGTAAACCCTGGATACAATGATGCCGAAATTGAGGCTGCCGATCACATACGCAATTAAAGCGGTAATCAGGCAGGAGATCCAGAAATCAGTCGTATACAAAAATGTCACCTCAAGTTACATTGAATATATGCGGTTTGGGCCAAAAAATCATAGCTGTATTGGCTTAAAATGATCAGAGAACTTAAATACGCGGCAAACGCCGCGAAGAGGCCTAACCCTACCGATCAGGTCATATCCACGCGAAGCGTGGCAGTGGTCTTTGCCCGCTGAGGTTTAAAACCGGTCCGGGTTTAACCCCGTATGACGACATAAACCCATCATATCAGACGTAAGGTAAAAAAGGAATCATTTTTTGGCATGGACACCATTTTTAACGAAAATATAGTGGAGTCGATTTAAAACAGTGACCCTGTTTTAAATCAGCGGGCGCAGCCCGCAT